>CAUUIG010000007.1:0-32330 GCA_963545095.1 uncultured Streptococcus sp. | reverse complement strand
TCAGACTAACTTCCACTTGGATTAGCGGTGGAACTTAGTTTGGGAATTTACCTTCTCTATTCCATATGGCAGAATTGACATTAACTTTGCTTATCAGATGAAACCTTTATTCATTTTCATCTCTCATTAAACCTGTCCTGATACTTCATATTAAACAACCACTGCAGATTGATGAGGGGTTTACTCTGTACATCAAGTATGGGTTTAAGGGTCTCTCTAATCTCTCCTTTTATCTTTGTTTCATCAATTGTTGCAGTATCAATTTTTTTATAATCTTTGTCGAGAGCCCACTCAAGCTCAAAATTCTTAGCAAACTTATAGGACACATCGTTTTTATCACTGTAGTGATAACCTCCATCAAGCTCACTAAAACTGGTAGGATGACCACTTGAATCGATAGAATTTTCGATAAAATTCGCTCCATCATCATCATAGCGAATACCTTCAATTTTCGGAGTATAAATCGAACCCATATTTTCAATCAACATGACTAAGTCGGGTTCTGTTCCCTCCTTATGAGGCATCCGTTGTGCATAATAGACTGAGTTAGATAGCAAATTTATCGTAGTAACAGCATACATACTCGCTCCTATAAATACTACTAAGCCAATGCTCACTACTACAATGTTTACAGCAATGACTACTTTTAATAATTTCATCTTTAATTAAACCTGTCTTGATACTTTTTATTAAATAACCACTGCAGATTGATCCGAGGTTTGGGCTGGACATCAAGTATGGGCTGAACAGTCTCTCTAATTTCATCTAAAACTAGTTGTTGATTGAATTCAATATCATTATAATGTTCATCAAATGCACTTTGAATACGAAAAACTTCATCGAAGAGATAATGATTATCAGTACCGGAATGAAACATTAAATAATCTCCTGATGCAGAGAATATTGACTCCTTTCCCTCAATATTTCTAGCTATACTATTCATTCCATCATCGTCATAGCGGATTCCTTCTATTTCTGGGGTATAAATCGAACTCATATTTTCAATCAACATGACTAAGTCGGGCTCTGTTCCCTCCTTATGAGGCATCTGTTGCGCATAGTAGACCGAATAATATTTCAAGTTGCTGTAAGCGTATAAACTCAACCCTAAAAATACAACAACCCCTATACTAAATACTAGGATAGTTCCTATAATGATTCTTTTTAATGCTTTCATCTTCTTTTTCCTTTCCTATTCCCAAACCAATTCTTAATGGGATTAACTACCCATTTGTTTACAGTGTTTACCACTGGTTTTATAACATAGCGATTTGTTGCTCGAACTATCGGTCTTACCACCTTCTGATAAATCGGTTTGACGATTGGTTTAACAATATGATTGTAGACTGGTTTGACAACTGGTTTAACAACATAGTTATAGACAGGTTTGACGACTGTCCGATTCACAAAACTTGCCGCAGGCTTAAGTACATGATTGTAGACGGGCTTAAGCACATTGTTGTGGATAGCCTTCGCAATAGGCTTCACTACGTGATTATAGGCAGGTTTGACAACTCCATGGTAGAAGGGTTTCGCTACTGTATTATAAGCAAAGTTTACAATCGGTTTTACTACTGGTTTTATAACCTTTTGATAGAGGGGCTTTGCTACTTTATTTACAGTAACATCAACTACTGGTTTGACAACAGCATTGTAGAGGGGTTTCACCACATTCGTTGACAAGAAGCTTACAACCGGTTTAACGAGCTTGTCATTGACAGTTTTTACTATTTTGGCCCCAACATATAAGCCAGCACTCCCTAAAGTAGCCAAAGTATTGCCAATTGGTGCCGTGATATGCTCCTCAATAAATTTTAATGGATGTTTATTAAAGGAATCAACTCCAGATTTCAATGGATTCCAGATATATTCTCGAAGAGCAGCAGAAGGATCTTCCTTTAATCGTTTTTTAAAAGCTTTGCCTTCATTGAACTTTTTCATTCCAATCAAGGCAAGTCCTGATAAACTCACAATGCTACCAAGTAACAAGAAATCTTTATAGCCTTCAGCAGTGGTATCTCCCGACTGCTCTTTGAGCACTTGATAATAATACTCTTGGCGTTTCTGCTCCAAACCATCTGTGCTATAATATTTTTCAATTGCTAGATCCAGATCCAAGTCTTTAAAGTCCCTATGATACTTCAAGATAAAGGCATCTATATCTGTGAGCGTGTCCTTTTCATCGATGGTTGTTAATAAGTCTCCTGTTAGAGAATTATTTTGAAAAAGGATCGCTTTTGGGGATAAGCCAAAAAGGTTAAATGGAGAAAGGCCCGCGAAGAACTTCAATTTTTCTTTTAGAGAACTACTTTTATAAGAGGTGGCAATCGGTGCAGCCAAATGAGGAAAGTCAATAGTATATGATGGAGATGTGTGCAGATCAGATAATAGATAATGAATTTTAGAAGTTAAAAAATCTGGGGCTTCTCCAAAATCATTGGTCATGGATTGTAGACCATCATTTGCGTAGGGGACACGCGCGATGGCGTTAGCGATGGTATGGTTTATTTTATCTCGATCATTGCCATATTTTTTCCTTGCTTCATCTCCAACAGCCCTGATATAATCAAGAAACAATTTCTTCTCATCTTGGTATTGGTTAAAAAGGGATCTTTTTTAGTTGGTATCTCTTGCTTTTTGGGTTCGGTATGACTATCCTCTACTCTTTGACCTTAGTCAGTTAGCACTTGGTTTGACCCCTGAGAAAAGGGTGGTAATGAGCCCCCTGCCAAAGAGGTCTCTACAGGGTGATTAGAGTTTGCTGAGGAAAAGGATGATGGCAGCTGTGGCCTGATAGTCTTCTCCACGTTAGGATTCGTCATTTTACTAGAAGGTTGAAGATTTTCCTTAGCTTGTGGAATCTTCTGATAAACAAAAACCTTTTCTACAGCATGTTCGACCAAGGTCTCAAATACTGTTGGCGTCACATAACCATCTACTTTCCTAGGTGTATGCTTTAGTCTTTGCCCCTCAAGAACTTTATAAGTTAGAGTACCGTACAACTCCTTCCCTTTTTCATCTTGAAACTTTAACGTTACGGGTAGTTCTTTCTGATAGACGAACTGAAGCCTTGTCCTTGCCTTATTTTCTGTTAATCTCTTAACATCTACTAATCGATAATTTGGAATATTAAGGGACTCCACTTTATAAGATTCATCATCGAAACCTTTATAAAATTCTGTTCTCCTTAATTCTTTTCCATGTTTATCAACATACTGGACAATAATCGGTTTAGAAACTCGCGTATTAATATTGGCTTGCAAGCTGCTTCCAAAAATATCGTACCTTACAGCTATTGGGTAGTAATAAGAATCATTCACTCTTTTTGGATCAGGCGAGTAGAAGGTATAATCAAAATTTGAAATAAAGCCAGCTCCAAGATAGCCACCTTTCGGAAGATCTTTAGAGCCATTTAGACCGACTACGCCTGAAGTAACATCATAGATAATCCCATCTTCCTTGACGAGATTAGATTCTGTCGGAATGATTTCAACTAAATTTGCAAGGTTCGTTTGAACTCCCTGAGCGGCATCAATATCGGTAGAAATGAAACTAACAAGTATGGGTTGCTCAATCTTAGTTCCATGTTTTACAATTTGATAATGTAGAGCGAGATTACTTGCATTGTTGTACAATACAACGATAGAATTCCCTGTTGCGCCTGGAATAAATTGCTCACCTGAGAAACCGAGTCCTTTTGGACGACTATCCTGAAATCCAGAATTTGAAGCCCACTCATCTTTATCACTTTCAATGACCGTCCATAGTAAATCTAAATCTATACCAGATAAGGTTTTGCCGACAAAATTGATTCGTCCACTATCACCTACATTGTTACTATATGCTACAACAGGGGTTGAGGGAGTATTGGCATCACCAAATCGTTCACTGTCATTTAAAAGGCCATTTTCAGTTCCTTTATCAATTTCGACATATGTTTTATCAGACCAATGAAGTCCTTCTTTGCTGAGAAAGTTATCATCAGTTAGGTTATTTCCCTCAAGATTAATTTCAACATCTTTGAAAAAATCGACACCGGTCGCAGATGGATTTACCCCACCAGAGACTTCAATTTTAGTAATGCTAGGTTCAGAAGATCCACTATTTTTGTCTTCTTTTAGATTGGAAATTGCATTGTTCGGATTGCCGACAACGACATCATTTGGCGTAGATTTTGCCATATTTTCAACACTAGATTTTGTACTAGATTGTACAGCTTCATCAGCCATGACACTATAGGTACTGAGGGATAGAACCGTTGCAAAAAGAAATATCCCATGTTTTACAAATAATTTCACAACATCTCCTTAAAATTTCACTGAAATTTCATGGTATCAAATAAACTGATTAAAGTCCAGAAATATGACCGGACTGAATTTGAAGGTTATGTTTCTGAAAAACACTTTATGATGGCTTACAAGCTATTCAATCTCAATTCGAAAACCATTCAGATGATAGGACACAAAAAGAGCCTGGGACAATAGTCCCTTATCTCCAAAAAATAATATAATTGAGGTCTTCCCAAACGAATTTTCTTTCTAAAATCTTAGCTTAAGACTTGTTAGATTTACTTTTATCCTTTAAAATAGAATAGGAGAAATTCCGTTATTATTTTTCGGAGGAAAAAGAAATGTCCATTAATTGGCAGGAAATTTTATTTCACTTTTTAGGTGGTCTGGGACTATTCTTGTATAGTATCAAGACCATGGGAGACGGTTTGCAACAAGCTGCTGGAGATCGCCTTCGTTTTTACATTGACAAGTACACTAGCAATCCCTTTTTAGGTGTTCTAGTCGGAATTGTCGTGACTGCCCTGATTCAGTCAAGTACAGGGGTTACAGTTATCACGGTTGGTCTGGTCAGCGCTAGTCTTCTCACTCTTAGACAGGCTATCGGAATTATCATGGGAGCCAACATCGGAACCACCGTTACTTCCTTTATCATCGGTTTCAAGCTTGGTGAGTATGCTTTACCCCTGATTTTCCTTGGAACCATGTTCCTCTTCTTTACCAAAAATAGAACAGCAAACAATATCGGGCGCATCCTGTTCGGTGTAGGGGGAATCTTCTACGCCCTCAACCTCATCAGTGCCGGTATGAGTCCTCTTAAAGATTTACCACAATTCAAGGAATATATGGTAACCTTGGGACAAAATCCTGTGTTGGGAGTTTTTGCTGGTGCGGTGATTACCGTCCTCATCCAGGCCTCTTCTGCGACAATCGGAATTTTGCAAGGTCTCTATGCAGGTGGCTTCCTTGACCTTAAAGGTTCTCTACCAGTTCTCTTCGGGGATAATATCGGAACAACCCTAACCGTTATCATCGCGGCAGCTGGAGCCAATGTCTCTGCGAAACGCGTTGCTGCAACCCACGTCACCTTTAACGTATTAGGAACTATTCTTTGCTTAATCTTATTAGGTCCATTTACATCTATGATTGAGTACTTCCAGGCACTCCTTCACCTCTCTCCTGAGATGACCATCGCCTTCTCTCACGGTGCCTTTAACGTAAGTAACACCATTGTACAATTTCCATTCATCGGAGCCTTGGCCTACTTTGTAACCAAGCTCATCCCTGGTGAAGATGAAGTTGTGAAGTACGAGCCACTTTATCTCGATGAGCATTTGATTAAACAAGCTCCATCAATCGCTCTCGGAAATGCGAAGAAAGAACTCCTTCACTTAGGAAATTATGCTTCTAAAGCCTTTGACCTTTCATACAACTACATCATTGACCTCAATGAAAAGGTTGCTGAAAAAGGACACAAGACAGAAGAAGCCATCAATACCATTGATGAAAAATTGACTCGCTACCTGATTACTCTTTCAAGTGAAGCCCTTAGCCAGAAAGAAAGTGAAGTGCTGACCAACATCCTGGATTCATCCCGTGATTTGGAACGGATTGGGGACCACGCAGAAGCTCTTCTCAACCTGACTGACTATCTTCAACGTAAAAACGTTGAGTTCTCTGAAGCTGCTTTGCAGGAATTAGCTGATATCTATCAAAAGACCACTGGCTTTATCAAGGATGCCCTTGACAGCGTGGAAAACAATGATATTGAAAAAGCTCAAAGTCTGATTGAACGCCATAAAGAAATCAACAATATGGAACGTGTTCTCAGAAAGACCCACATCAAACGCCTCAACAAGGGCGAGTGTTCAACGCAAGCTGGGGTCAACTTTATCGACATCATTTCCCACTATACTCGTGTATCTGACCACGCCATGAACCTAGCTGAAAAGGTCATCGCTGAACAAATCTAAGAACTAATACTCTTCGAAAATCAAATTCAAACCACGTCAACGTCGCCTTGCCGTACTCAAGTACAGCCTGCGGCTAGTTTCCTAGTTTGCTCTTTGATTTTCATTGAGTATAAGTACCAAGAAGCTATCCTAAATGGGATGGCTTTTTTCTTTTCCTAACCAAGAATTGCTTTTCTATATCATATAGAAAAATGCTTTGATTCACAATGGAATCAAAGCATTTTAAAGAGCTCTCCATACATAATCGCAGAAGTCGCAGTTCCTCTGTACTTGGATTCTTCTCTTTTGATAAAGCGAGCTAAGTTGAGCAACTCAGGTGCTGGATGTTTGGGATTTAGGAGCAATTCATGATTGATCAGTCCTGAGAGACGAACTGCCAGCAATTGCTCATTTGTAGTAGGCAGTTTTTTAGCAGTCTCTAGGAGAGCAGCAACTAAATCTTCACTCAAATCATGTCGAGCATGATTGTAAAGATCTTTTATAAGGCTTTCTAGGTTTGGTTCTACCATCCCTACCACCTCCCTTATGTTTAATAATTTTTAATCAAATCAACCGTTGAACGATCCAATTTCTTCACCAAGGCTTGCAAGAAGGCTTGCGCTTCTAGGAAGTCGTCCATTGCATAGAGGGTTTGGTGAGAGTGGATATACCGAGCGCAGACACCGATAGTTGTAGAAGGAACACCTCCATTTTTCAGATGGGCTGCGCCAGCGTCCGTTCCGCCTTTTCCACAGTAGTATTGGTACTTGATACCAGCTTCTTCAGCCGTTGTCAAAAGGAAATCCTTCATTCCTGGGAGAAGCAAGTGTCCTGGATCGTAGAAACGAATCAAGGTTCCATCTCCAATCTTGCCTTGACCGCCATAAACATCACCAGCAGGTGAGCAGTCAACTGCTAGGAAAACTTCTGGGTCAAACTTAGTTGTGGAAGTATGAGCACCACGAAGACCAACTTCTTCTTGGACGTTAGAGCCAAGATAGAGTTCATTTCCGAGTTTTTGACCTGACAGAGCTTCCGCCAACTCGCTCACCATGAGCACACCATAGCGGTTGTCCCAAGCTTTTGAGATGATATTTTTTTCATTTGCTGTCAAGATTGCAGAACTATCTGGTACGATGGTATCACCAGGACGGATACCAAAGCTTTCTGCCTCAGCCTTGTCCGCAAACCCACCATCAAAGACAATATCTGCAATGGCTGGCATGGTTGGCCCACCCTTTCCACGAGTCAAGTGTGGAGGAACAGAGCCTGAAATCACTGGGATTTCACGACCATCACGAGTCAAGAGTTTGAAACGTTGGCTGCTGACTACCATAGGATTCCAACCACCGATTTCAACGACACGGAAGGTACCATCTGGCTTGATTTCGCTGACCATAAAACCAACTTCATCCATATGAGAAGCGACTAAGACGCGCGGTGCATCTGCAGCTTCTGAATGCTTAATTCCGAAAATACCACCCAAGCCATCTGTCACCACTTCATCCACATGCGGTGTCAACTTTTCACGAAGATAAGCACGGACAGGTGCTTCATGACCTGAGATCGCAGCAAGTTCTGTTACTTCTTTGATTTTTGAAAATAATGTTGTCATTTCAGTTCCTTCTTTCTTTCATCCATTTTACCACTTTTTATAGGAGAAGGATAGCGGGAAGGTGGATTTTTAAGTTAGTATCTTCGTCTTTCTCTATCTTAGAAAAGGATTGTATTCCCTTACATGTGAGGTGAAATCTAAGAACTATTCCAAGATTAATCCAACTCTTAATTTCCAAACAAAAAACAATTCAACACTATATTTGTTCAGTTTTTCGTAAAAATTACAGAAAATAATTGACTTTCCTTTCTTCTTTCTTTAAAATAGTACAAAAATAGGAAAAGGAAAGAATCATGACCAAAACAATTCTTGTTACAGGTGGAGCTGGCTACATTGGCTCCCATACCGTTAAAGCTCTTTTAAATGCTGGCTATCAGGTACATGTTCTAGATAATCTCTCTACAGGAAATCGTTCGGCTGTGGATAGTCGTGCTAGCTTTAAGCAACTAGATGTTTATGATTCTAGTGCTCTAAAAGCTTACTTAGAAGAAAATCAGATTGATGCTGTTCTTCATTGTGCAGGTGAAATTGTTGTGAGCGAAAGTATTGAAAATCCAAGTAAATACTTCACTGCCAATGTTGCTGGTATGAACCAAGTTCTCAAAGTCTTATCTGAAGTTGGTATTCAAAAAATCATGTTCTCTTCGACTGCTTCCCTCTATGGTAATAACTGTATTGACAAGCCAGCTACTGAAGATACCCTGCTCGACCCTGTCAATCCTTATGCAGAAACAAAATTGATGGGCGAACGAATGATTTACTGGATGGCCAATCGCTATGATTGGAAATATGTCATTTTCCGTTACTTTAATGTTGCTGGGGCTGAAATGGATGCTTCAAACGGTCTACGTGTGAAAAATCCAACTCACATCATTCCCAATATCAACAAAACCGCATTGGGACAAAATGATAGCCTAAAAATATTTGGAGATGACTACGATACACGTGACGGTTCATGTATTCGAGATTACATTCATGTCTTGGATCTTGCACAGGCTCATGTTAAAGGAATGAACTACCTATTTCAAGAAGACAGTTCTTCTCAAATCTTTAACTTGGGAACTGAAAAAGGCTATACCGTCAAAGAAATCTTTAAAACTGCTGAAGAATTACTGAATCAAAAAATACCACACGAAATTGTTGCTCGCCGTGCTGGTGACCCAGCTAGCGTCCTAGCAGACGCATCAAAAGCTAAACAATATCTTGACTGGCAAGCTAGCTACTCCCTCGAAGATATTATTTTATCAGATTATCGTTGGCGTGTTAAAGAAGGCAAAAACATTTTGGAATAGGATAACAGAGGAGAAGGTTCTGGTACTCTCTCCTTGTTTTATTCATTAAATTGTCAGAAAATTTATTGACAGATTAAAGAAATCGTGTTACAGTAATATCCGCAGGTATCTTTCGGTACCAAATCTACATGAAAGGATGGGGTATGAAACTTTCTCATTATTTAATTGGCTTACTTCTACTCCTAGTCTTTCTCTCTATTAGCATTGGAACCAGTGATTTTTCATGGGGAAAGCTCTTTGCTTTCGACCAGGAGACCTGGCTTCTCTTTCAAGAGTCCCGTCTTCCAAGGACCATTAGCATTCTCCTGGCTGCCTCTAGTATGAGTATGGCAGGACTTCTCATGCAGACTATCACTCAAAATCAGTTTGCTGCTCCAAGCACAGTTGGAACGACTGAAGCTGCCAAACTAGGAATGGTGCTGAGCCTCTTTGTCTTTCCGTCGGCTAGTCTGACCCAAAAAATGCTCTTTGCTTTTGTTTCATCCATCGTATTTACCCTTTTCTTCCTAGCCTTTATGACCATTTTTACTGTAAAGGAAAGGTGGATGTTGCCTCTGATTGGAATCATCTATAGCGGGATTATCGGTTCTGTGACAGAAGTTATCGCCTACCGTTTCAATCTGGTTCAGAGTATGACTGCTTGGACTCAAGGCTCCTTCTCCATGATTCAGACCCATCAGTATGAGTGGCTCTTCTTAGGCCTCATTATCCTGATAGCCGTTTGGAAATTGTCCCAAACCTTTACCATCATGAATCTAGGAAAAGAAACTAGCGAAAGTTTGGGGATTTCTTACTCCCTACTTGAAAAACTGGCCCTCTTTCTGATTGCATTAACGACAAGCGTCACCATGATTACCGTGGGTGGATTACCATTTCTCGGAGTTATCGTTCCCAATCTTGTTCGTAAGCGCTATGGAGATAATCTAAGTCAGACCAAACTCATCGTAGCACTGGTCGGTGCCAATCTAGTTCTGGCTTGCGACATCCTATCCCGAGTTCTGATTCGGCCCTATGAGCTGTCTGTCAGTCTTCTACTAGGAATCATTGGTAGCCTCGTCTTTATCCTACTTCTCTGGAGAGGGGGACGAAAAGATGCAGTCTAAAAGCAAACATACCAAACTCTTCTGGATTCTCATTATTCTGGCCATCGGAGCTTGTCTTCTCTACTTTTGGCCCATCACTCACTTATCAGCCTTTGCTTGGAAATTGCGTTCCCAAAAGATTATCGTTTATCTCTTGGTAGCCATCGCGACTGGGATTTCGACCATTAGTTTTCAAACCCTGACGGAAAATCGCTTTCTGACGCCAAGTATTTTAGGAATCGAATCCTTCTACGTCCTACTGCAAACTCTACTACTGGTTTTTGAAAGCAAGTTTCTTCAACTTGGCAAGTCCCCTATCTTAGAATTCCTAGTTTTACTTCTGCTTCAATCCCTCTTCTTTCTTGCCTTACAAGGCTACTTGAAGACGCTGATGAAGCAAGATCTGGTCTTCATCCTACTAATCTGTCTAGCACTCGGAAGTCTCTTTCGAAATATCAGTACCTTCCTACAAGTCCTGATGGATCCAAATGAATATGATAAACTGCAAAACAGCCTTTTTGCCTCCTTTCAACATCTCAACACTTCCATCCTAGCAATCAGTTCTCTGATTATCCTTGCTTTGACAATCTTTTTCTTTCGGAAAGCAGTCATTCTGGATGTCTTGCATCTGCAAAGAGAAACGGCTCAGATATTGGGACTTGATGTTGAAAAAGAACAGAAAGAACTCCTCTGGGGCATCGTGCTTTTAACTTCAACGGCCACTGCCTTGGTGGGACCTATGGCCTTCTTCGGTTTTATGTTGGCCAACCTCACCTACCTAATCGTCAAAGACTATCGACATAAGTTACTCTTTATAGTGGCCATTCTGGTTGGATTTATCAGTTTGACCTTGGGGCAAGCCCTGATTGAACGAGTCTTTGCGCTGGAAATTCGCATCAGTATGATTATCGAGAGCGTAGGTGGTCTCTTATTCTTTATCTTACTCTACAGGAGGGCGCGTCAGTGAAACTGGAAAACATTGACAAATCCATTCAAAAACAGGATATTTTGCAAGGCATTTCGCTTGAAGTCAGTCCTCAGAAACTGACAGCCTTCATTGGTCCAAATGGTGCTGGAAAATCG
Organism: uncultured Streptococcus sp.; assembly: GCA_963545095.1. Taxonomy (GTDB): domain Bacteria; phylum Bacillota; class Bacilli; order Lactobacillales; family Streptococcaceae; genus Streptococcus. Next base: position 21,017 of record CAUUIG010000007.1, on the reverse strand, counting down.
ACTCTCCTCTCCATCATGAGCAGATTGACCAAGAAGGATCAGGGAATTCTCAGTATCAAAGGCCGTGAAATCGAGAGTTGGAATTCGCAAGAACTAGCCCAAGAACTGACTATCCTAAAGCAGAAAATCAATTACCAAGCCAAATTGACTGTTGAAGAACTGGTCAGTTTTGGACGTTTTCCCTACAGCCGAGGTCGACTGAGACCAGAAGATTGGGAAAAAATCCGAGAAACTATGGACTATTTAGAACTGACCAACTTAAAAGACCGCTACATCGATAGCCTGTCTGGAGGACAACTCCAGCGGGTCTTTATCGCTATGGTACTGGCCCAGGATACAGACTTTATCTTGCTAGATGAACCGCTCAACAATCTCGATATCAAGCAAAGCGTCAGTATGATGCAGATTCTCAAGCGACTGGTGGAGGAACTCGGAAAGACCATTATCATCGTCCTCCACGATATCAACATGGCCAGTCAGTATGCAGATGAAATTGTCGCCTTCAAAGATGGCCAAGTCTTTTGCAAAGGAACGACAAATCAAATCATGCAGGCTGACCTGCTCAGTCAACTCTATGAAATTCCCATCACGCTAGCTGATATCAATGGCAAAAAGATCTGTATCTATAGCTAATAACATAGAAGCTCAAGTTAGAGAATCTTTGTCTCTTAGTCAATAAGACCAAGAGACTCCCTAAATCGTTATCACATTTTAAAAAGGAGAAATCATGAAAACATCCCTTAAACTTTATTTCACTGCCCTAGTGGCCAGCTTCTTGCTCCTACTTGGTGCATGTAGTACAAACCCAAGTACCAGCCAGTCAGAAACAAGCAATTCTGCTCCAACAGAGATAACCATAAAAAGTTCACTAGACGAAGTCAAACTTTCAAAAGTTCCTGAAAAAATTGTTACCTTTGACCTCGGCGCTGCTGATACTATTCGTGCTCTAGGATTTGAAAAAAATATCGTTGGAATGCCTACAAAAACAGTACCAACCTATCTCAAAGACCTAGCTGGAAAAGTTAAAAATGTTGGTTCTATGGTTGAGCCAGACTTAGAAGCCATCGCCGCCCTTGAGCCTGATTTGATTATTGCTTCCCTACGTACACAAAAATTCGTAGATAAATTCAAAGAAATCGCTCCAACTGTTCTCTTCCAAGCAAGCAAGGACGACTACTGGACTTCTACCAAGGCTAATATCGAATCCTTAGCAAGTGCCTTCAGCGAAACTGGTACACATAAAGCCAAGGAAGAATTGGCCAAGCTAGACAAGAGCATCCAAGAAGTCGCTACTAAAAATGAAAGCTCTGACAAAAAAGCCCTCGCCATCCTCCTTAATGAAGGAAAAATGGCTGCCTTTGGTGCCCAATCTCGTTTCTCTTTCTTGTACCAAACCTTGAAATTCAAGCCAACTGATACTCAATTTGAAGATTCTCGCCACGGACAAGAAGTCAGCTTTGAAAGTGTCAAAGAAATCAATCCTGATATCCTCTTTGTTATCAACCGTACCCTTGCCATCGGTGGGGACAACTCAAGCAACGATGGCGTCCTAGAAAATGCCCTCATCGCTGAAACTCCTGCCGCTAAAAATGACAAGATTATCCAACTAACACCAGACCTCTGGTATCTAAGCGGAGGCGGTCTTGAATCAACTAAACTCATGATTGAAGACGCACAAAAAGCTTTAAAATAAGTTGCTTCAAACTCAACTAACATCTTTACATGATAAAACGCATCCTATCGAGCTCACTCAAACCTGATAGGATGCGTTTTTATCATTTCACTAAAATATTTTTACCTAGCCTCATTTTTCTTCTTGATTCCGTTTAAGGGAAAAATGGTCTGGGACGGGGTCCTTACCTGTTTTCGACCAGGGATGGCAACGTAAAATCCGAGCCAAGCCCATCAAGACACCCTTGAAGCCATGTTTTTCAATAGCCTGAATCATGTAATTTGAACAAGTAGGCTCAAAGCGACAAGAGGGGGGAAAAGCTGGCGAGATAAAACGTTGGTAAAAGCGCACAGGCGCTATTAACATTCGTTTCATTATTTCTTGGTTACAGCCATGGTGTGTAGTTGGCTGATTTCTTTTTTGTTAAGACGACGAGATTCACCTGGACGGAGACCTGTCAAATCTAGATGTCCAAAACGAGTCCGAGACAACTTGTCCACTTGAAGACCGACAGCTTCAAACATCTTTTTAACCTGATGGTTACGCCCTTCATGGATGGTCAACTGCACTACTGAGCGGTTTTTGACTGGATCCACTTTGAGAATCTCATAGACAGCTGGCTTGGTTTTCTTGCCATCAATCTCAAGTCCACGGGTCAAGGGGCGGAGATTATCCTTATTGGCCACACCTTTAACACGCGCGACATAGACCTTATCAATCTCATTACGAGGGTGAATCATTTCATCCGTAAAATCCCCGTCATTAGTCAAAATCAAGACTCCTGATGTATCCCAGTCCAAACGACCTACAGGATAGATGCGCTCTTTCACGTTGGGCAAGAGGTCAACAACAGTCTTGCGACCCTTGTCATCTGTCACGCTGGAAATGACACCGCGTGGTTTGTTAAGCAGATAATAGACCTTTTCTTCGTTGTAGATAGGCTGGCCTTCAACTTCGACCTTGTCGCCTGACTTGATGGTCGTTGCTAGTTCACGCACCACTTGGCCATTGACCGTCACCAAGCCTTGCTTGATCAACTCTTCTGCTTTTCTCCTACTGGCCACACCTGCGTGGGCAATATACTTATTGATTCTCATCTTCTTCTATCCTTTCACCAAATAATTGGCTTTCTTGGGCTTGAATCTCAAGCTCATCAATCACTGGTAATTCTTCTAAATGGTTTATCCCCATGTAATCTAGGAAATAATCTGTAGTCACATAGAGGTTGGGGCGACCCAACACTTCTTTTTTCCCGTCTTCTCGTATCAAGTCAAAGGCCTGCAACTTTGCCAAGGCCCCACTCGAGTTGACCCCACGGATGGCATCAATCTCTATCCGTGTGATGGGCTGTTTGTAGGCAATGATGGACAAGGTCTCAAGGGCAGCCCGAGATAAACTCTGGTTGATAGGTGCCTTAGAGTATTCCTTCAAAATCTCTGCAAATTGAGGCTTGGTCACCAATCTATAAGCGCCCCCAGTCTCAATCAGAGCCAAACTGGAATCTGGGTCCTTTTCATACTTCTGGGCTAATTTTTCTAAACTCTGTTGGATGCCTGTCGGTGGCAGAGAGAGGAGTTCAGCTAACTGGCGGACTCTAATCCCATCTTCACCCGCTACAAACAAGAGCGCTTCTATTTTTGCTAAAGTACTCATCTTTCCTCTCTATCAAGTCTAGCTTTGGGCCACTTGACTTTCTTCCTTCTTTTCCATGAGATAAATATCTCCGAAACTTTCCTCTTGCACAAGGATCAGTTCCTGGGTTTTGATTAGCTCTAGGGTTGCCAAAAAGAGGGTGATGACCTCTTGGACATTCTGGGCTTCCTTAAACAAATCCTGCAAGCACAATTGATCTCGTCCAGTCAAGGACTCTTTCACGATAACCATCATGTCCTCAATCTTATACTCATCCCGCAAGATAGTCGTGTGATTCTGTGCAAACTCCTCTTTTTTCTTGGCTAGGATATTTGAAAAAGCCAAAAAGAGATCAATGGTCGTCTTATCATGCACAAGCTCCGCATCTTCGTAAATCAACTCTGTCGGCGCTTTGGAATAGTACTGGGCCCGTTCTTGGTGCTTGGCTTCCAAGTGTTCACCCAAGAGCTTGAACTTGCGGTATTCTTCGATTTGAGAGAGAAGATCCTGCTCCAGGTCATCCTCCAAGTCTGTCACTTCTGCTACCTTTGGCAAGAGCTTGCGGCTCTTAATCAACATGAGCTGACTGGCCATGACCATGTACTCACCCGTCACTTCCAGACGCATGGCCTGCAGGGTTGAGACATAGGCTAGATACTGTTCAATGACTTCTGTAATAGGCACATCGTAGATATCCATCTGGTACTTAGAGACCAGGTGCAAAAGCAAGTCCAGGGGCCCTTCAAAATCTTTTAATTTAATATCCATTATCTATATTTTTCTAAGGTCAGGACTGTTTTTAATCCTAATTTTTTTGCAATTTCGTACAAATCGACCTTGTTTTCTATTTGTCTTAGAATGAACTGTTCCCGTAGGGCTTGGGCTGATAGTGCTGGAAAACCTTTCTCCTTGACAAAGGACTCTAGCTGACGAAAGGCCCACTGACGAGAATAGGCTTTCCCTGTCCTTTCAAAAAGATAGGTCTGGCCCATCAAGGGTTCCAATTCTGAAAGCAAGGTTGTAGGAATGGTGACAATTCTCTGTTGGGAAGCCTTCTTGATTCTCAACACCTGAAAATCCAGATTGATATCCGCAACCTTTAGAGCCAAAATCTCACTCGGCAAGAGTCCCATTTCTAGGATTAAGAGCGCTAGCAAGCGTCCCTCTGGATAGGCACTTTCCTGCCAAAAAGAGTCTAGATCTAAAATTTCTGGTTTTTCGGTTTTCTTTTCAGCTTGTTTGGCTAATTCCAAACGGTAAAAGCTGTCCACTTCTCCTTTTTGATAGAGAAAGTAGAGAAATTGGTTACAGGCCGAAATCTTCCGCTTCTGGGCGCTAATTTTTAGATTGACTAGCTGGGCTTGGTAAATCTTGAGACTGGTCTCCGAAATCCGCTCGCCCACAATGTCTAAAAATTGCTCCAGATCATACTTATAGGACTGCTTGGAATTGGCAGACAGACCCTGCTTTTCCTCTAAAAAGTCTGAAATCCTGTCTCTCATTTGCATCGAATCTCATATTCCTTACTAAAGTCATGCAAGAGGGCATTGACTGCCTTGAGGATAGACTTGCGCGTGATAATTCCTTGGAAAATCCCTGACACATCCACAACCGGCAAGAAGGACTCATCTACCAGCTTGTGTAAGACCTCCGTAATGGTAAAATCAGGCGAGACGACCGCTACGTCCGTTCTCGTCATATGAACGATATCCGTATCTGCCATGATTTCTTGACTCAAATCATGCTCCATCTGATAAGCCATAATATCTCTGAGCCCAATAGTCCCAACAAACTGTTTTTCATCTGTCACAACAGGAACACGGGTATAGGTCATCTGACTGAGCAAGAGGGTCGCGTGATCTGCATTGTGGGTATCAATCAACACAGCTAGATTTTCAGCAGGGGTCAAAAAAGTTTCCTTCTGCCCCAACAAGAAAGTCTCAAACTCCTTGGCAATCATCGGCTAAACTCCTTGGACAAGCCCGGATACACCTCATGAGCTCGTGTCAAAAAGTCGACTTTGAAGTAACTATCATCAATCTCCACACGAGCATAGAGACATTCTCTTATGGTCCCGCGTGGTTGACTGATGGAACCTGGATTTAGAAAGAGGGTCTTGCCTTCCATCCAAGCGCTTGGCACATGCAAGTGACCATAAAGGCAGATATCGGCCTCTTCTTCCTGAGCCCAGTAGTCCAACTTTTGAAAGTTGAAATTAATGTCAAACAGGTGACCATGGGTTTGGATAATCTTGGTTGAACCAAGCTCAGTCACCAAACGTTCTGGGTAGCCGGCATAGAAGTCCATATTCCCTTTAACAACACGGATTCCCTCCCAAAGTGGAGAATCAGGACGCAACTCAGAATCTCCGTTATGAAAAACGGCGTCAACTTTGCCCACATAGCGATCACGGATTTCTTCCACAATCAAGCTATCGCCATGGGAATCGCTCATTACAATGATGGTTTGCTTTGCCATGATGGAAATACCTCCAAAAGTTTCTTAACGGCTAAGGCACGGTGAGATTGGCTATTTTTTTCTTCAAGGGTTAATTCAGCTGATGATTTGCCTGTCTCTCCTACAAGGAAGAGAGGGTCATAGCCAAAGCCATTTTCACCCTTAGGTTCAAAGTTAATGTAGCCTGGCCAGTCTGCTTCAACAACCAAGCTTTCCTTGTTTGGACTGGCTACGACTAGGGTTGTATGGAATTGAGCCGAGCGGTCCTTGAGTTCAAAGACCATGGCCAATTCGTGCAAGAGTTTGGCATTGTTTTCACGGTCAGTAGCTCCCACACCTGCGAAACGAGCTGACCAGACACCTGGCAAGCCACCAAGGACATCGACTTTGAGACCTGAGTCATCTGCCAAAACCATCTTGCCCGTTAATTGAGAAATGGTTTCTGCCTTGAGACGGGCATTTTCTTCGAAGGTCATGCCTGTTTCTGCTACTTCAGGCAAGTCAGGATAGTCATTAAGATTTTCCACATCGTAGCCTAGCTTGTCAAAGATAGCTCGGAATTCCTTGGTCTTACCTTCATTACGAGTCGCAATTAACAGGGTTTCTCTGACCTTGTTTGTCTCAAAGAAATCATGAACATTGACCCCTTCTTTGGGCAATTCCACATGCAGGAGTTGCCCATTTTCAACCAAGAGTAAGGCCCCCTGACGTTGGATGACTTCCACATTTCGTCCCATTTCTTGGTTGAGGATATCTACCACAAAAGACAATAAACGGTAGAGAGAACCATAGCGTAAAACAGTAACAGAAACAGGAAAACCTCGATCCTCATCTCGAAATCTTTGGGCAAACTCCAATAGAGGAAAATCCAAGTCATCATCCGTCAACGTCCGGACGCCACCAAAAATACCATAGGACCCGACATACCAGTCCTGTTCATCCTTGTATTCATAAATTTTATTTGTCATAATTCTACATGCTCCACATGAATCTCTTTTTCCAGCCATTCTTCACCAATTTGTGCAAAACTTTGGCTGCTGGCTGTTGTGTAAAAACGGTGATGAAGTGGTCCAGCATCGCGACCACGATTGATTTCAAAATAATTAAGTAAGACTGAGATATCCCGTACGCACTCTGCCCCACTATCAATGAGCTGAACCTTGGGTCCCATGACATTTTGAATAATAGGTCTGAGCAGTGGATAATGGGTACAACCCAAAATCAGGCTATCCACCTTTCCAACCAAGGGACGCAGGGTTTCATAGACCACTTTCTTGGTGACACTGGTTGACAGGGCACCCGACTCCACCAAGGGAGCAAACTTGGGACAGGCCAAACTCTCCACCTGTAAGTCCGGATCCAAATCATGGATTTTCTGACGGTAGATGTCTGATTGTACCGTCATGGGTGTTCCAATCACTCCGATTTTCCCACCTTGGCTGGACTTGATGGCTGCTGAAGCTCCTGGCAAAATCACACCCAAGACAGGAATATCTAGTTGAGCCTTGATTTCTTCCCAGACGACCGCAGTCGCAGTATTACAAGCAATGACAATCATTTTGACATCCTTGGTCAAGAGAAAGTTGACCAACTGCCAAGTATATTCACGAATTTGCTCAGCAGGACGGGGACCATAGGGCGCCCGTGCCGAATCTCCAATATAGACGATTTCTTCATGGGGAAGCTGGCGCATGAGCTCGCGCACAACGGTCAAGCCCCCGACACCCGAATCCAAAAAACCAATTGGTCGATTATCCATACAGTCTTCTTTCTAGTCTTTTTTCTGATTGATAGTTCATTATGATTATTGATCCTTATGAGCTGAATGACAGCCTAATCAACAACTATCTCTCTTAATCATAATCAAATATCAATAGAATGCAAGGAAAAAGTCTCATCCCTAAACCATAGCCAACATAGTGAGAAGTCTGGAACTTTCATCCCAGACTTTTCCTTATTTATTTTTTCTTTTTATTGTTAGCAAGGGCTGCTTTTTGTTGGCGGATGATTTGGTGGTAAACTTGTTGTACCTTAGCTTCGCTTGGTTTTTGACCATTTGCACTTAAAAGAGTACGAACTGCTTCAGCATTCAAACGTGGGTTATCAGCAAATTCTTTTTCAATTTGCTTACGAACCAAGTACATTCCTCCAAGAGCTCCTCCTAGAAAAGCTAGCACAATCAATACAATTGCTAAAAGTAAATCCATCATTTTTCTCCTGTTTCTTTTTGAGTCTCTTTCATTATACCACAAACTAGCCACCCTGACCAGTTTGTTTTACGCTTTCAAGACGATACCAATACATAGTCGCCTTATACACTCGCATCTTTGACTACTTGTTTAACCAGTTTCCAGTCGCATTATATAAAACTATAACTTCATATGAAAATCTCTTGCTTTCTCTGCTTTTATTTGTTATATTAAAATTATAAAAACAAAAGCAGTCAATACCAGTCTGTAAATAGGGCATTATATTTTTTAAGAAAAAATGAATGCGCTTACAACAAATGAGAGGAGATTTCTATGGGAAATTCATTTAGGGAGAAATCCTGTCGCTACAGTATTAGGAAGCTAACGGTCGGCACAGCCTCTGTTTTGCTTGGAGCAGTTTTTCTAGCTAGTCATACCGTCTCTGCTGATACTACTGAAGTAAAGCAAAATGAGCCTACACTAGAGAAAAATAGCTCTAAGTTAGATACTGTAAAGAAAGTAATTGAATCAACTGAGCACACACTGCCAAGCGAACCAATTAATCATACAAAATCAGTTCTAGCTAATAATAGTTCTTCTGAAACCAAACCTGCTAAGGCTGATGTTACTTCTGCTACAACTAATCAAGCAAGTACTGAAGCCATTGTCAAACCTAACGAAAATAAGGAAGCCGAAAAGCAAGAACTGCCTGTGACAAACCAAAACAACTATCAACTAAACTATGATAAACCAACAGCTCCTTCCTATGATGGATGGGAAAAACAAGCCCTTCCAGTTGGCAATGGTGAGATGGGTGCTAAGGTTTTTGGTCTCATCGGTGAGGAGAGAATCCAATACAACGAAAAAACTCTTTGGTCGGGTGGACCACGTCCCGATAGTACCGACTATAATGGAGGAAACTATCAGGAGCGATATAAAATTTTAGCAGAAATTCGTAAGGCTCTCGAGGATGGAGACCGCCAAAAAGCCAAACAATTAGCCGAGCGAAATCTAGTTGGTCCAAACAATTCCCAATATGGACGTTATTTAGCCTTTGGTGATGTATCCATGGTTTTCAATAACCAGAAAAAGGGTCTGGATACGGTAACAGATTATCACCGTGGTTTGGATATCACAGAAGCCACTACAACCACTTCTTACACCCAAGATGGGACAACCTTCAAACGTGAAACCTTCTCCAGCTATCCTGATGATATCACCGTGACCCACTTGACCCAAAAAGGGGACAAAAAACTTGATTTTACTGTTTGGAATAGCTTAACAAAAGATTTGCTTGCTAACGGAAGCTACTCAGCGGAATATTCTCACTACAAGAATGGCCATGTTACGACAGACCCAAATGGTATCCTACTAAAAGGTACAGTCAAAGATAATGGCCTCCAGTTTGCATCCTATCTAGGACTTAAAACGGACGGAAAAGTTACTGTCCATGAGGATAGTTTAACGGTCACAGGGGCCAGCTACGCTACGCTTTTACTCAGTGCCAAGACTAACTTTGCTCAAAATCCTAAAACCAACTATCGAAAAGACATTGACCTCGAAAAAACAGTTAAAGGGATTGTCGAAGCAGCTAGTGGCAAAGACTACGAGACACTTAAAAAGGACCATATCAAGGACTATCAAAGTCTCTTTAACCGCGTTAAACTAAACCTAGGTGGAAGCAATACTGCTCAAACAACAAAAGAGACTCTTCAAACCTATAACCCTAGCAAAGGACAAAAATTGGAAGAACTCTTCTTCCAATACGGACGTTATTTATTGATTAGTTCATCTCGTGATCGGACAGATGCCCTTCCTGCCAATCTACAAGGAGTCTGGAATGCTGTAGACAATCCACCTTGGAACGCTGACTACCACCTCAATGTCAATTTGCAAATGAACTATTGGCCAGCCTACATGAGCAACCTTGCTGAAACAGCCAAGCCAATGATCAATTACATTGATGACATGCGCTATTATGGTCGTATCGCTGCCAAAGAATACGCTGGTATCGAATCCAAAGACGGACAAGAAAATGGTTGGCTAGTCCACACTCAAGCAACACCATTTGGCTGGACAACTCCTGGTTGGAATTACTATTGGGGTTGGTCTCCAGCTGCTAATGCCTGGATGATGCAGAACGTCTATGACTACTATAAATTCACCAAGGATGAAACTTATCTCAAAGAAAAGATTTATCCAATGCTCAAGGAAACAGCTAAGTTCTGGAATTCCTTCTTGCACTATGACCAGGCCAGCGACCGTTGGGTATCTTCTCCATCTTACTCACCAGAACACGGTACCATTACCATTGGAAATACCTTTGACCAATCACTAGTCTGGCAGCTATTTCATGACTACATGGAAGTCGCCAACCATCTGAATGTCGACAAAGACTTAGTCACAGAGATCAAGGCTAAATTTGACAAACTAAAACCACTTCACATTAACAAAGAGGGACGTATCAAGGAATGGTACGAAGAAGACAGTCCACAATTCACTAATGAAGGCATTGAAAATAATCACCGCCACGTTTCCCATCTGGTAGGTCTCTTCCCAGGTACGCTCTTTAGCAAAGACCAGGCTGAATACTTAGAGGCTGCACGTGCTACCCTCAATCACCGCGGAGATGGTGGTACTGGTTGGTCTAAGGCCAATAAAATCAACCTCTGGGCTCGTCTCTTAGACGGTAACCGTGCCCATCGCCTGCTTGCTGAACAGCTCAAATATTCAACCCTAGAAAACCTTTGGGATACGCACGCACCTTTCCAAATCGATGGAAACTTTGGAGCAACCAGTGGAATTGCAGAAATGCTTCTTCAATCACACACTGGCTACATTGCACCATTGCCAGCCCTTCCAGATGCTTGGAAAGACGGTCAGGTTTCTGGTCTGGTTGCCCGTGGTAACTTTGAAGTCAGCATGAAGTGGAAAGATAAAAACCTGCAAAGCCTGTCCTTCCTGGCAAATGTCGGTGGAGACCTAGTTGTAGATTATCCAAATATCGAAGCCAGCCAAATCAAGGTCAATGGCAAATCTGTCAAAGCAACTGTTCTTAAAGATGGCCGCATCCAACTAGCAACGCAAAAAGGTGATGTCATTACCTTTGAACATTTCCCTGGTCGTGTAACCAGTCTGACAGCAGTTAGACAAAATGGCGTCACTGCCGAACTCACCTTCAACCAAGTAGAAGGCGCTACCCACTATGTTATCCAAAGACAAGAGAAAGACGAATCTGGCCAAACCTCTGCAAGCAGAGAATTTGTAACCAATCAAACCCATTTTATCGACCGCTCACTCGATCCTCAACTCGCCTACACTTATACTGTTAAGGCTATGCTAGGTAATGTTTCTACACAGGTATCCGAAAAGGCCAATGTCGAAACCTATAACCAATTGATGGATGACCGTGATAGTCGAATCCAATACGGTTCTGCATTTGGAAACTGGGCAGACTCAGAATTATTTGGAGGAACAGAGAAGTTTGCCGACCTTTCACTAGGTAACTATACGGATAAAGATGCGACAGCAACCATTCCTTTCAATGGTGTTGGCATTGAAATCTATGGTCTCAAATCATCTCAATTGGGAATCGCTGAAGTCAAAATCGATGGTAAATCAGTCAGTGAACTGGACTTCTATACTGCAGGTGCAACTGAAAAAGGTAGCCTTATCGGTCGCTTCACAGGATTGTCAGATGGTTCTCATGTGATGACCATCACTGTAAAAAAAGAGCATAAACACCGTGGCAGTGAACGTTCCAAAATTTCCTTAGACTACTTTAAAGTTTTACCTGGACAGGGAACAACTATTGAAAAAATGGATGACCGTGACTCTCGCATTCAATACGGGTCTCAATTCAAAGATTGGAGCGACACTGAATTATATAAAAGCACAGAAAAATATGCGGACATCAATAATAGTGGCCCAAGTACTACTTCAGAAGCTCAGGCAACCATTCCATTTACTGGAACAGGTATTCGAATTTACGGACTTAAAACATCCGCTCTCGGAAAAGCTCTCGTGACACTAGATGGCAAAGAAATGCCAAGTCTAGACTTCTACACAGCTGGAGATACCCAAAAGGCAACCTTAATTGGAGAATTTACTAATCTGAGCGATGGCAATCATATTTTGACATTAAAAGTTGATCCAAATTCACCAGCAGGACGCAAGAAAATCTCTCTAGACTCCTTTGATATCATCAAAGCCCCTGCTGTTGGTGTAGATAGTCCAAGTATCGCACCGCTTAAGGAAGGGGATAAAAACATCTCTTTAACTCTACCAGCTGGAGACTGGGAAGCAATCGCTGTGACCTTCCCAGGTATCAAAGATCCACTAGTTTTACGTAAGATAGACGATAATCATCTGGTTACGACTGGGGATCAGACTGTCTTATCAATCCAAGATAATCAGATACAAATCCCTATCCCTGACGAAACCAATCGAAAAGTTGGAAATGAGATAGAAGCTTATTCTATCCAGGGAAATACAACAAGCAGTCCTGTAGTAGCTGTCTTTACCAAAAAGGATGAGAATCAGCAACCAACTACAAGCAAGGGAGATGATCCTGCTCCTATTGTAGAAATTTCTGAATACACTAAGCCTATCAGCACAGCAGGACAAGAGCAACCACCTACTGTTTCTATCCCTGAATACACTAAACCTATCGGCACAGCAGGACTAGAACAACCACCTACTGTTTCTATCCCTGAGTACACGAAGCCTATCGGCACAGCAGGACTAGAACAAGCGTCTACTGTTTCTGTTCCTGAATATAAACTTCGTGTCTTAAAAGATGAAAGGACTGGAGTTGAAATTATTGGAGGAGCGACTGACTTAGAGGGAATTTCTCATATTTCTAGCAGACGTGTATTAGCTCAAGAACTATTTAGTAAGGTATACGATGCTTATGATATTCAATTTAAAAATCCAAACAACCATAATATACAACCACAAAGAGCTGTTTTAGTTAGATTACCAATTACAGCCGATGTAGAAAATGTTTATTACCTAAGTCCAACTAAGGAATTGGAAGCACTTGATTTTACAGTTCGAGAAGGTAGGGCAGAATTTACCACTAGTCACTTTGGTACATATGCGGTAGTCTATCAATCTAGCCATTCTCAAGAAACTACACCAAACAAGACAATTGAAATCCCTTCAGAACCAACTTCACTAAACTTTGAACAGACTTCAACTACCGATAGTCCTACTCAGATGGAAAATACTCATTATAAAGAACAACTTCCAGAAACTGGTGAATCCTCCAATCCACTCCTCTTCTTAGCAGGACTGAGTGTAGTCTTAACATCAATTTTCTTATTAAAAAATAAGATAGATTAGATCTATAAATTTTTAAGAATTACTTGGAGGGCTCATCCTATTCAAGTTCAATTCAAGTATGTTATACACTATTTCATCTACCATTTAACTGATATCTTTTAAGATAATATTCTAAACTACAAACCAGTCCTTTTGTCTTGAGGACTGGTTTTAACAATAGTGAGAACTCCTAGACAGAAACAGATTCTTCCAGATTTCTTTTACCTTGTATCAATTTAAATCAATACTAATGTCATACAGCAATTGACAAGTATCTAGTTAACAATGCTGTGTAAGCCATATTATAAACAGACTGAGACACCACATCTCAGCCTTTTTCTTTATCCCAAAACTAATTCATCACTGACCAGACTTTGGCCACTATTTTTCTGGAAGAGACGCATGAGATCTTCAACTGTCAGATGCTTTTTCTCCTCTCCCTTGACATCTACCACTATCTTGCCTTGATAGAGCATAATGAGACGATTTCCGTACTCAATCGCATGGTTCATATCATGGGTAATCATCAAAGTCGTCAACTGATGGTGTTCCACAATCTTTTGCGTCAAATCCATCACCATTTGACTCGTTTTCGGGTCAAGTGCCGCAGTATGTTCATCCAAAAGCAAAAGTTTGGGCTTCACCAAGGCTGCCATGACTAGGGTCAAGGCCTGTCTTTGTCCTCCTGAGAGGTATTGAGTATCCACTTTCAAGCGGTTTTCAAGACCAATATTCAACTCTCTCAAGGCCTCTTGGAACTGGATTCTATCCTTCTCCTTCACACCCCAGCCAAGCCCTCTCTTCTGCCCACGTCTTAAGGCAATAGCCATATTCTCCTCAATCGTCAAACGAGAAGCTGTTCCCATCTTAGGATCTTGAAAAACACGGGCAATATCCTTGGCTCTCTTTCGTACACTCAGATTTTTAATGGATTTCCCTGCCAATAGAAGGTCCCCTTTATCCACCGATAGATTACCAGCCAAGATATTCATCAAAGTGGATTTCCCTGCTCCATTTCCACCAATCACAGAGATAAAATCTCCCTCTTCAACCTCTAAATCTAATCCTTTGAGGACATGGTTCTCATTGACCGTCCCTGCTTCAAATGTCTTGTGAATATTTTCAAGTGTTAATAAACTTGCCATAACTTTCTCCTCCTATTCATTTCTCAATTTCAGACCACGAATCTTTAATCTCTTTTGCAATTCTGGTGCAAATAAAACCAAGGCAAGCAAGATTGCATTAAAGAGACGAACCAGATTTTGATCTAGATTTGGAATTTCATAGATATTTAAAATAATCAAACGGTAAACAATAGCACCGATTCCGATAGATAACAAACGACCTCCAATGGTCAAATCGTGAATCAAGACTTCCGCAATAATAACTGCACTCAAACCAACAACAATGGTTCCTGTCCCAGAAGTCACATCTGAAAATCCATCATTTTGGGCGAACAAGGAACCACATAGGGCAATCAAACCGTTTGAAATCATGTAACCAACAATCTTCATGGTGTCTACATTGACCCCATTGGCCTCACTCATCGGAATATTGTCCCCAGTCGAACGCAAGACCAAGCCAATCTCTGTTTTCATCAAAAGAGTCAAGACCAAACAAACAAGTAAGAGACAGGCCAAACTAAGTGAGAAAACAGCTTCTTCATTTGTCAATCCCAAGCTAGCCAACTGTTTAAAGACAGTCGAAGAATCTCCCAAGGAAAGATTGGGCACACTTCCCATGATTTTAATATTGATTGAATAAAGCCCTGTCAAGGTCACAATCCCTGTCAAGAGAGCTGGGATTTTCATCTTGGTGTGGAGCATTCCTGATACAAGACCAGCTACCATACCTGCCAGCAAAGCAAGTAAAGTCGCAATCCAAGGATTGGCCCCTGCCTGTATCTGCGATACGACGACAGCTGCCCCCAGAGGAAAGGCTCCTTCAGCAGTCATATCCGCAATATCCAAAATACGGAAAGTCAAGTAGACCCCAATAGCCATAATCGACCACAACAAACCTTCTGATAAACTAGATAATACAAAATTCATCTTAAACCTCCTTATTCCTTGCCTTCTAACTTACTAATATCAATTCCCAATGCATCTGCCATTTCTTGATTGGTATGCAATTCCAGTTTTTCAGGCAACTCAACTGCTATATTTTCTGGCTTCTCACCTTTTAAAACACGAATCAGCATGCGAGCTGTCTGCCGTCCCAATTCTTCATAATTGGTTCCGTAGTTATACAAGCCACCAACAGCAATCATTTCTGTTGAACCACCAAATACTGGTACCTTGTGTTTAATAGAAACCTGCTTGACTGTTTCCATGGTTGACGAAATAATATTATCCGTTGGTACAAAAACCATATCCACCTCTGCCATCAAGCTCTCTGCTGCCGCCTTGACGTTATTACTGTCCAAGATTGTTTTTTCAACAACGGTAAATCCTTTTTCTTCCAGAAGACGCTTAGCTTCATCCTTTTGGACAACCGAGTTTGGCTCACTCTGAGTATAGAGAATTCCAATCGTTTTAGCCTTTGGCAACACTTTCTTTATCAAATTGATTTGAGTTGAAATGGCATCTGACGACTGGTCGCTTGTTCCAGTTACATTGCCCCCAGGATGTTCTCTTGACTCAACCAACTTGGCACTGACAGGATCTGTTACAGCTGAAAAAATAACCGGCGTCGTTTGCGTCGTATTGGCCAAGCTCTGAGCAGAAGGCGTTGCGATGGCTAGAACAACATCACTAGATTCTGCGAGTTGCTGGGAAATCGTTTTTAGGTTTCTTTGTTCTCCCTGTGCATTTTGCAAATCAATCTCGATATTTTCCCCTTCAACATAGCCTTGTTTAGCCAGCTCATCCACAAAGCCTTCTCTAGTAGCATCTAGAGACTGGTGGGTAATAAATTGCGAAATACCGATACGAAACACATCTTTTTTCTTATCTGCCTTCAACTGATGCAAACTAATCAGAGAGGTCAAGAGGATCCCCACTACCAAGAGAGGGGCTAGTAATTTTCGAACAACTTTCATAATGAAACTCCTTCTCAGAAAAGATAAAACAAAAAACCGCCTAGATACTATCTAAACGGATGCTTGAAATAATCTAACAAGTTATAACTTTGCTAGTCCATTTAGATATTCATCTATATGGACCACAATCAAAAATCTTAGCCACATAGATACAAACAAATTGCTTGAACTGTTTGCATCCATGGTGACATGTCTACAAACACTATCTAAAGTAGCTAAAGTAAAAGTTTTGATTCATCGTTACAGCTTGTCTCTCATTCATTTCTTTTTCTGCTTTCTTTTTTGATGTTTCCTATCTTACCACCTTTTTTATCAGCTGTCAAGAATATTTCAGAATTTTTTAAAATTTTTCGAAAATTCTTTCAGGATGCTTTCAAATTCTTTTAGGATAATTTCAAAGATTTGCCCATTAGACAAAATAGAACGATTTGAAGACTTTTTTGGTATTTAGTTGTACTAGAGTCTTTTAAAAGTGTTTTGATGGCTTGTATTTCTTCTTTGGTTGATTTCATATCACTATTATATAATGCGTTTTGATTTTAGTATAGTATTAAACTGACTCTTGGCAGTCGGACAAAAAATCGACAGTTATTTTATACTGTTTAAAACCAATAGTCAATACGACAATCTCTTTACTTTTCGGTTATCAACTCTGTAGATTGCTAACATATCCAAAATAAGCCAAGTATCCCGAGGATAGGCAGCAGAAATGAATTATTTATACTCTGGATACCACTTCAAATCACGAACTGCTTTGGCCATATCTGTTTCCTTAGCGCGTGCAAGACCTTGCTCTTGTGCTTTTTTAGCGACTGCTTCTGCTACTTTAATAGAAACATCTGCTACATACTTGAATGGCGGCAAGACAGGAGCTCCTGGTTGACCTGGATTGACAATACCACTCAATGAATGCGCCGCTGCTCCAATCATTTCATCAGTCAAAAGACTTGCTTCAGAAGCCAGCATACCTAGACCAAGACCTGGGTAAATCAGGGCATTATTTGCTTGACCAATCACATAGTCTACACCTTTATAAGAAACCGTATCAGCAGGAATTCCTGTTGCGACAAAAGCTTTGCCATCTGACCATTCAATCAAATCTTTGGCACTAGCTTCTGCCAATTTAGTTGGATTTGACAAAGGGAAGATCATTGGACGTTCTGTGTTTTCACACATAGCTTCTACTATTTCTTTAGTGAAGGTATTAGGCTGAGTTGAAGTTCCTACAAGAATGGTTGGCTTCACAGTCTTCACTACTTCAAGCAGGTCAGTCAACTTATCTGCGTTACTAAAGTCAGCACGTTTCTTAGCAAATGGTTTTTGCTCTGGTGTCAAGTCATCCATGTCATCAAAGAGAAGACCTTGTTTATCAACCATAAAGAAACGTTTATAGGCTTCTTCTTCAGAAAGACCTTCACTTACCATTTCACGAAGAACACGAGAGGCAATTCCTGCACCCGCAGTACCACCACCATAGCAGAGATAAACTTGATCTGTTAATTTTTCACCACTAATATCCAGCGAACCAAAGATACCACCCAAGGTAACGATTCCTGTACCTTGAATATCATCATTAAAGGTCGGAATTTGTTTCCGGTATTTTTCAAGAATATTGGCAGCATTCAAGCGACCGAAGTCTTCCCAGTGAAGGTAGAGTTTAGGAAAGAGACGTTCTGCTGTTTGAACAAATTGGTCAATGAAGTCGTAGTAACGATCTCCGCGGACCCGTTCGTGACGATTTCCTAAGTAATTAGGATTGTTACGAAGTTCTTCACGGTTAGTCCCTGCATCAATGACTAAAGGAAGGACCATTGAAGGATCAATTCCAGCAGCACCCGTATAAACCATCAATTTCCCAACAGAAATATCGACACCATTTGTTCCCCAGTCGCCAATTCCAAGGATTCCTTCTGCATCTGTTACAACAATGAGACGAATCTCGCGACCCCCGGCAGCGTTTTTCAAAGTAGCTTCAATATTTTCAGGATGATTAATATCAAGATATCCCGCATATTGGGGATCTACAAAGAGGTCACTATAGCCTTCAATGGTATCTGCAATGGTTGGATCGTATACAATTGGATTGAATTCCTCCAAATGTTGAGAAAAGAGGTAATAGAAAAGAGTCCTGTTGACATTAAAAATTTCCATTAGGAAAAGACGTTTTTCCAAATCATTGGCTTTTGTTTGCATTTGTGCATAAGTTTGCGTCGCTTGTTCTTCAATCGTTTGAACATACGGTGGCAGTAAACCAATAAGGCCTAGTTCCTTTCGCTCCTCTAAGGTAAAGGCAGTACCTTTATTGAGGAAAGGATTGTTTAAAATATCATGTGCAGTCATAGTGCAACCTCCTTTTTATTTATATTATACCACATAAAACGAATTGTTCGTAAAACGTTGTTGTTTAAATAATACAATTGTATACGCATATGTTATAATGAGTCTACGAGAACAATTTCTAATAGACTCTTTTATACTTAAAACACTATTATTGATAATACTTTAAGTTGTTATATTTTATAAATTTCTGAACTCATAAAACTCTCGATGATCACTCTTTACTAAAAGTTTCGAGTAAAATAAACCAATCATACAAATTGACAATCCTAATTAAAATAAATATCATATAAGTTTGTTATGTAGTACTTTGTATTTTTTAAGGTGTTTTTTTGTCATATAAAACTTGTATTCTATTTATATGACAACTAAAAACTATTTACAACAATATATTTCCCAAAAAGTGAAATATTTTCGAACACAGAATAAAATGAGCCAGGAAGAACTTTCGGAACAAGCAGGACTCGGGCTTAAGTATATCAATCAACTTGAAAACCAAAATGTGAATCTGACCATTCACAGTCTTGAAAAAGTGATTGACGCCCTAGAAATGACCCCAGAGGAATTTTTCAATTTTGATAGGCTTGAATCAACCTCTGATAAGAGTGACAATCTTTCACTCAAAAGAATCAACATGAAGATTAAACAGCTCCCTATTGATAAACGAGAAAAGATGTTGGTCATTTTTGAGAGTATCTTAGATAATCTTTGAGATCCCTGACTCACTTACATTTTAACTGGTGAATACTCGTATAGTCAAATTGTAGGATACGGATAAAAATTATTTATCTGCTGTTTTCCACTTATTTTCCTTCTCCAACTAATGAAAGTGAGCCCATATGAATTTAAAAGATCTACAATATTTTTATGACCTCTGCCAGCTTCAATCCTATACGGAAGTAGCAAAACAACATAAAGTCAGCCAACCATCTATTTCTTATGCTATCAAGCGCTTAGAGGAATCCTTTAACTGCAAATTGATTCACCATGACCCCTCGCATCGTTCCTTCAAGCTAACTCCTCAAGGACAAATCCTTCTAAAGCATACAGAACTGATTTTACCTGAGGTCATTTCTACTCGCAAAGAAATTAATCGCTCCTTGGCACAATACTCTACTGTAGGATTCCCTCCTATTATCATTCAGTATCTCTTTGCTGCCTTAAACGAAAAAGATAAATTCGATTTTTTAAAAAAGGTACGCCCTATCCGCGGTGGTTCCGTGGAGTTATTAAACCTTCTCATCAAAGGAGACCTTGATGCAAGCCTACTCGGTTTGATTGAACCTCTCAACTATCCTTCAATAGAGTCACACGAGCTATTTCATAAAGAACTGTATGTCGTTTTATCTAAGAACCATCCTTTTGCCACTGCTCCTTCCCTCGCTTTTGAAGAATTAGTAGATCAATCCTTTATACTCTTAGACGAACACTTTGTTCACCTGAAAGCTTTTGAAACGCTTAATCAAAAGTATCAAAACAAGGCAGAAATATTCTTTAAGACTGATGACATTGCCATCCTTAAAGAACTTTTAAAGAAAGGGATTGGCCTTAGTTTACTGGCTGATATCGCACTTTCTGAGGAAGATGATGATTTAATAAAAATTCCGCTTA
Organism: uncultured Streptococcus sp.; assembly: GCA_963545095.1. GTDB lineage: Bacteria > Bacillota > Bacilli > Lactobacillales > Streptococcaceae > Streptococcus. Next base: position 754 of record CAUUIG010000007.1, on the reverse strand, counting down.
TACCGAAGGATAAGATAACTTTTACAGTTTATTACGCCTACCTTAAATCAGCTACACCGTCATCAGAAGTAGAAGCCTTATTTAATCTCCTTAAATCATATGAATAGAAAAAACTCTAACTATCAATGAACTGATAGCTAGAGTTTTTTACATTGTAGATATTAGACTCAATGAAAATCAAAAAGCAAACTAGGAAGCTAACCTCAGGTTGCTCAAAACAGTGTTTTGAGGTGGCAGATAGAGCTGACGTGGTTTGAAGAGATTTTCGAAGAGTATTAGACTATAGTAGATTGAAGCTAGAGTAATACGCCGTGACTTCTAAAACTTTTCTAGAAATTAATTTGACTTTCCTAATAAAGTTGTTCAGATTTTATTTCATCTCACTATAATTCAATGATTTTCTAAGAATTCTATTTCTTTCGAAAATTCTTTCAAGGCACTTTCAAAGATTTTCAAATCAGTTCAACAAAAAAAGGTTTATAATTTCCATAAAAATTGACATGGAAATTATAAAACCAATATTAGTTTAATCCTTGTTGATAACGTGCCAATTCAGCTTGGTTAGCCCAAACATAGTGACCTGGACGGATTTCAACCATAGACGGCTTATCAGTCTCATAGTCATGTTGACTTGGATCGTAAACCTTCAAGACCTTCTTACGTTCCAAGATTGGATCTGGAATTGGTACCGCTGAAAGCAAAGCTTGAGTATATGGGTGAATTGGATTGTTAAACAATTCTTCTGTTTCAGCAA
>CAUUIG010000006.1:0-32848 GCA_963545095.1 uncultured Streptococcus sp. | reverse complement strand
CTTCATTTTTGAGGATATCCGCCATCTTGGCCTTGGCTGTATTGATAACCTTACCACGAAGAGGCAAGATAGCCTGGAACTTGCGGTCACGGCCTTGCTTGGCAGAACCGCCGGCAGAGTCACCCTCGACTAGATAGAGTTCATTCTTAGCTGGATTCTTAGACTGGGCTGGTGTTAATTTACCCGATAACAAGCCCTTGTCTTTTTTATTTTTCTTACCATTGCGGCTCTCATCACGCGCCTTACGTGCTGCTTCACGAGCATCACGCGCCTTAATAGCCTTACGGATAAGGTTAGAAGCTAGTTCCCCATTTTCCATAAGGAAGAAGGTCAACTTATCCGCCACAATTCCATCCACAACTGGACGAGCTAGTGGGCTTCCCAGCTTGTCCTTAGTCTGTCCCTCAAACTGGAGGTGTTCTTCCGGAACCAAGATAGAAAGAACGGCCGCTAGTCCCTCACGGTAGTCTGAGCCTTCTAGGTTCTTATCCTTTTCCTTGAGAAGACCTGTTTTACGCGCATAGTCATTCATGACCTTGGTAATGGCAGACTTGAGTCCTGTCTCGTGCGTTCCACCGTCCTTGGTGCGAACGTTATTGACAAAGGATAGAATGTTATCTGAAAATCCGTCATTGTACTGGAGGGCCACTTCCACTTGGAAACCATTGTCTTCCCCTTCAAAGTAAAGAACTGGCGTTAAGGTCTCCTTGTCTTCGTTGAGGTAAGAAACAAAGTCTTGTACCCCATTTTCATAGTGGAATTCAATCGCTTCGTCTGTTCGTTTATCAGTCAAAGACAAGGTCACATTTTTCAAGAGAAAGGCTGATTCATTAAGGCGTTCTGAAATGGTATTGTACTTGAAATCTGTCGTAGAAAAGATCGTCGCATCTGGCATGAAGGTCACTTTGGTACCTGTCTTAGACTTGGGTGCTGTACCGATTTTCTTCAGAGTCGTGACAGGTTTTCCACCATTTTCAAAACGTTGCTTATAGATTGCCCCATCACGGGTAATTTCAACTTCCAGCCAACTTGAAAGAGCGTTAACAACGGAAGAACCCACCCCGTGGAGACCACCAGATGTCTTGTAGCCACCCTGACCGAATTTCCCTCCGGCGTGAAGAATGGTAAAGATAACCTCAACTGTTGGGATTCCCATCGCGTGCATTCCAGTCGGCATCCCACGTCCGTGGTCTTGAACCGTTAAACTGCCGTCTTTATTAATGGTCACATCAATACGGTCACCAAATCCAGACAAGGCTTCATCGACAGCATTATCGACGATTTCCCAGACTAGGTGGTGGAGCCCAGCGCCATCGGTCGATCCGATATACATCCCTGGACGTTTACGGACCGCATCCAACCCTTCTAGCACCTGAATGGCATCATCATTATAATTGTTAATATTGATTTCCTTTTTTGACACAAGGAACCTCCTATTCGTTCATCTTTACTATTCTACAGGTTTTCCAAGGATTTTGCAAAATTTTTCTTTCTCCGATGTGACAATTTCAGAAGAGATTCTCTGCCTTTCTTCTCCATTTCATGATATAATAGGAGTATGATTACAATAGTTTTATTAATCCTAGCCTATCTGCTGGGTTCGATTCCGTCTGGTCTCTGGATTGGACAAGTATTCTTTCAAATCAATCTACGCGAGCATGGTTCTGGTAACACTGGAACGACCAATACCTTTCGCATTTTAGGCAAGAAAGCAGGTATGGCGACCTTTGTGATTGACTTTTTCAAAGGAACCCTAGCAACGCTTCTTCCGATTATGTTTCATCTACAAGGCGTTTCGCCTCTCATCTTTGGACTTTTGGCTGTCATTGGCCATACCTTCCCTATCTTTGCAGGATTTAAGGGTGGCAAGGCCGTCGCAACCAGTGCTGGAGTGATATTCGGATTTGCGCCTGTCTTCTGTCTCTACCTTGCGATTGTTTTCTTTGGAACCCTTTATCTTGGTAGTATGATTTCACTGTCTAGTGTCACAGCATCTATCGCAGCAGTCATCGGGGTTCTACTCTTTCCACTTTTTGGTTTTATCCTGAGTCACTATGACCCTCTCTTCATCGCTATTATCCTAGCACTTGCTAGTTTGATTATCATTCGTCATAAGGATAATATCACACGTATCAAAAATAAAACTGAAAATTTGGTTCCTTGGGGATTGAACCTAACTCACCAACATCCTAAAAAATAAAACGCCAGTTCATTCTGAACTGACGTTTTTTGTATGCTTATTTTGATTTGATATAGTTAATACCATCTGCTTTTGGTGCAACTGCTTTTCCAAAGAAGGCTGCCAAGACAAGAATGGTCAAAACATAAGGTGCGATTTGAAGGTAAACCGCAGGCACTCCTTGTAGGAATGGCAATTGAGAGCCGATAACAGCCAAACTTTGTGAAAGTCCAAAGAAGAGACTAGATAGCATGGCTCCGATTGGATTCCATTTCCCGAAGATCATTGCAGCAAGAGCGATAAATCCAGGTCCAACAATAGTTGTTACTGAAAAGTTAACTGAGATGGATTGAGCATAAATCGCTCCGCCAATTCCACCTAGAAAACCGGAAATAATAACTCCAAAATATCTCATCTTGTAGACATTGATTCCCAAGGTATCCGCTGCTTGAGGATGTTCACCGACAGAGCGAAGACGAAGACCAAAACGAGTCTTAAAGAGGATAAACCAAGCAAAGAATGAGAAGGCAATCGCGATATAACCTAGCAGACTTGTTGACTTGAAGAAGATATCACCAATCACTGGGATATTTGCCAAGACTGGGAAATCAAAGCGTCCAAAAGTCTGACTTAGGTTGTCGGTTTGTCCTTTGTTATAAAGTACTTTCACCAAGAAAACAGCCAAGGCTGGGGCCATCAAGTTCAATACCGTACCGCTGACAACATGGTCTGCACGGAAATGAACCGTCGCTGCTGCGTGGATGATAGAAAAGATTCCCCCTACCACTCCTGCTACAAGCAAAGATAGCCATGGAGTTGCTGCTCCAAATTGTTCTGCAAATTCAAGGTTAAAGACAACTCCAGAAAAGGCTCCCATAACCATAATTCCTTCAAGGCCGACGTTTACGACACCACCACGTTCAGAGAAAACACCACCGATACTTGTAAAGATGAGGGGCGCTGAGTAAATCAGCATAGAAGACACCAAGAGGGTGAGCAAGGTTGTAATAGACATCTTTACTTACCTCCTTTAACTTGTTTTTTCGGTTTGACAAAGCGTTCAATAAGGTAATGAACACTGACAAAGAAGATAATAGACGCTGTTACAATGCTGACAAGCTCAGACGGTACCTGCGCCGCATTCATACCAGGAGCTCCAACTTGGAGAACACCAAATAGGAAGGCTGCAAAGAGAATACCAATTGGTGAGTTGGCCGCAAGCAAACTAACCGCCATCCCGTTAAATCCGACAGCTAATGACGACCCCTGAACATAAACGTTCTGGAAGGTTCCAAGTCCTTCAACAGCTCCACCAAGACCTGCCAAAGCACCTGAAATAATCATTGATAGTATGATAGTCCGTTTGGCAGAAATACCAGCGTATTCTGAAGCATGTGGATTAAGACCAACAGCACGGATTTCAAAACCAAGAGTTGTTTTCTTGAGCATGAACCAAATAACTGCAACGGCAATGATGGCAAAGAAAATACCAATATTCATCCGCGAATTACCAGTCAACTCAGACAACCAAGGTGTCTGATAGGTTGCATTAGCCCCAACACGAATGGTCGAATCTGTACTTTGCATAAAGTCTTTAGGGAAGGCATGGATAAAGGCATTTCCTACATACAATACAATGTAGTTCATCATGATGGTCACAATGACCTCTGACGTCCCTAGATAGGCTCTAAGAATACCTGGAATCGCACCGACAATCCCTCCTGCAATCAAGGCAATCACGATGGTTGCTAGAATCATCAAGGGACGTGGCATATCTGGATGCGACAAGGCAAACCAACCACTGAGAATCCAACCAGCCAAGGCCTGACCAGGAAGCCCGACGTTAAAGAAACCTGCACGACTGGCAACGGCAAAACCAAGACCAATCAAGATTAGAGGCCCCATAGCACGGAAGATTTCCCCAATCCCACGTAAGCTACCAAAGGCTGTATAGAACAATTCTTCGTAGCCCCAAATAGCATCATAACCGAAGATCCACATGACAATGGCTCCGAGCAAAATTCCTAGGAAGACAGAAATCAAGGGAACCGAAATTTGTTGTAATTTTTTAGACATCACTCTTCTCCTTTCCCAAGTTTCCACCAGCCATCAAGACACCAAGTTCTTGTTTATTGGTTGTTTCTGGTGATACAATACCTTGAATCTTACCATCGTGGATAACGGCAATACGGTCTGAGACGTTTAAAATCTCATCCAATTCAAAGCTGACAACAAGGACAGCCTTCCCATTATCACGCTCTTCAATCAAGCGTTTGTGGATATATTCAATGGCACCGACATCCAAACCACGAGTTGGCTGGCTGACGATAAGGAGATCAGGATCTCGATCAATTTCACGAGCAATAATTGCTTTTTGTTGATTTCCTCCTGAGAGTGCAGCTGCAGGAACTAATTCACTGGCAGCACGAACATCAAACTCTTCCATCAGCTTTTTAGCATAAGAAGTAATATTTGAATAGTTCAAAATTCCATTTTTACTATGTGGTTCTTTATAGTAGGTTTGAAGGGCAATATTTTCAGAAATCATCATTTCCAAAATCAAGCCATCACGGTGACGGTCTTCTGGAACGTGCCCAACACTCAACTCAGTAATCTGACGTGGGTGCAAGCCTACAATTGAATTTCCTTTTAGCTCGATGCTTCCAGATTCAACCTTGCGAAGACCTGTAATGGCTTGAATCAGTTCAGACTGACCATTCCCATCAATCCCCGCAATACCAACAATCTCTCCAGCACGAACATCTAAGGACAGATTTTTAACAGCTGGAACACCGCGGTTTTCATTAACCACCAAATCTTTGATAGACAAGACCACTTCTTTTGGTTGAGAGGCTTGTTTCTCTGTTTTAAAGGAAACGGAACGTCCTACCATCATTTCTGCCAAATCAGCATTGGTAGCCCCTGCAATTTCGACGGTTTCAATTGATTTCCCACGACGGATAACTGTAACGCGGTCAGAAACTGCGCGAATCTCGTCCAACTTGTGGGTAATCAAGATAATTGATTTACCTTCTTTGACAAGATTTTTCATAATAGCCATCAACTCATCAATTTCTGACGGAGTCAAGACAGCCGTTGGTTCGTCAAAGATAAGGATATCAGCCCCCCGATAAAGGGTTTTTAAAATTTCTACACGTTGTTGGGCTCCAACTGAGATGTCTGCTACCTTGGCAGAAGGGTCAACAGCTAAGCCATAACGTTCAGAAAGAGCCTTGATTTCTTTGCTAGCTCCAGCGATATCTAGCACACCATTTTTAGTCAATTCACTTCCTAAAATGATGTTTTCAGCCACTGTGAAAGCCTCTACCAACATAAAGTGCTGGTGAACCATTCCGATTCCCAAGCTAGCTGCTTTAGATGGTGAGTCGAGGTTAACAACTTGACCGTTGACCACAATTTCACCACTGGTTGGTTCAAGAAGCCCTGCTAACATGTTCATGAGCGTGGACTTTCCAGCCCCATTTTCTCCTAAAAGTGCATGAATTTCACCTTTGCGTAGGTGCAGATTGATTTTGTCGTTGGCAACAAATTCACCAAACACCTTGGTAATATCACGCATCTCAATGACATTTTCGTGTGCCATGTGCTCTTCCTTTCAGAGTCTTATTTTATTTCAATAAAACTTGCTAGTTTGTCTAGTAGCAAGCTTTACTGAGACAAAATGACTTTGCCTCAACTCTTAAAAAAGCGGCCGAGGGCCGCTTCCTAAGAAATGACTTCCATCCATTATTTTTCAGGAACTTTTACGCTTCCATCAAGGATTTTAGCTTTAGCAGCTTCAACAGCTTTTTTACCTTCTTCTGAAAGGTTTGTCACTGCCAAGTCAACCCCTTTATCTTTCAATGAGTAAACGATCACTTGACCGCCAGGGAATTCACCTTTTTCTGCCTTGTTCGCAATATCTTTTACAGTTGTACCAACTTGTTTCAAAGTAGATACAAGAACAAAGTTTGATTCTTTACCATCTTTAGAAGTGTATTTACCTTCTGCTACTTGGTCACGGTCAACACCGATAACCCAAACTTTTTCATTTTCAGGACGGCTTTCGTTGAGTGATTTTGCTTCTGCAAAGACACCAGCACCTGTTCCACCTGCTGCTTGGTAAACAACGTCTGCACCAGCTGCGTATTGTGCTGCTGCAATTGTTTTACCTTTAGCAGCATCACCAAATGAACCAGCATAGTCTACTTGAACTTTGATAGATGGGTCTACTGACGCAACACCAGCTTTAAATCCAGCTGCAAAACGTGAGATAACTTCAGACTCAATACCACCTACAAAACCAACTTGTTTTGTTTTAGTTGTTTTAGCTGCTGCAACACCTGCAAGGTAAGCAGCTTCGTTATCAGCAAATGTTACGCTAGCAACGTTCTTTTGATCTTTAATCACATCATCAATCAAGACATAGTTCAAATCAGAGTGGTCTTTCGCTGCTTCTTCAACCGCATTGTGAAGGGCAAAACCAACACCGAAGATTAGGTTGTAACTTCCAGCCGCTTGTTGCAAGTTGTTAGCGTAGTCAGCTTCACTTGTTGATTGGAAGTAAGTAAAACCTTTATCTTTTGAAAGATTGTGTTCTTTACCCCAGTCTTGCAAACCTTCCCAAGCTGATTGGTTGAATGATTTGTCATCAACACCACCAGTATCAGTGACGATTGCTGCTTTTGTCTTCACGTCAGAAGATGAAGCTGCGTTACGAGAAGAGCGGTTACCACATGCAGCAAGTCCAACTGCTGCCACTGCAACTAGACCAAGGCCTAGCCATTGTTTCTTGTTCATTACTGAACCTCCTAAATAAGATGTGCAACGATGTTGCAAGTATGAATTGATTGGTCACAAGGACCGTGCCACTCAAAGAGCGACTCAGACTAGTTTAAGTCTGTAAAAGAATATGGAAGTAATTCCCCGACCGTCATCTCGACCGTCGATTTATCTTTTGCGACTAAGGTCACTTTTAGATCTTGTTCAAAAAATTCAGCCATCACTTGGCGACAAGCACCACATGGTGAGATTGGTTTTTCAGTCTCTCCATAGACAATCAATTCTGAAAACTCTCTTTGTCCTTCGGAAACTGCTTTAAAAATCGCTGTACGCTCTCCACAGTTTGTCAAAGGATAGCTAGCATTTTCGATATTCACTCCCGTGTAAACACTTCCGTCTTTTGCCACTAAAACTGCTCCGATAGGAAAGTGAGAATAGGGGACATAGGCATGTTTGCTGGTTTCAATTGCCAGTTCAATCAACTCAGTAGTCGCCATCTGCCAGTTCTCCTTTTAAAATGGCTACCCCAGCTGACGTTCCGATACGGGTCGCACCTGCTTCCACAAAGGCAAGAGCATCTGCATAAGAACGAGCTCCACCAGCAGCCTTAACCCCCATATCAGGTCCAACTGTTTCACGCATTAATTGAACATCTGCTATCGTAGCACCACCAGTTGAAAAACCAGTAGATGTTTTAACTAAATCAGCTCCAGCTTTTTGGGCTAATTGGCAAGCTACAACTTTTTCTTGGTCTGTCAGAAGGCAAGCTTCAATAATGACTTTTACTAACTTGTCACCACTTGCTTCTACAACAGCACGGATGTCCGATTCAACCAAATCAAGATTACCTGATTTGAGAGCTCCAACATTAATCACCATATCAATCTCATCTGCGCCATTTTGAATAGCTTCTTTTGTTTCAAAAACTTTCACGACTGAAGTTGTTGCCCCCAAAGGGAAACCTACTACTGTGCAGACCTTGACATCTGTGCCTTCAAGCCCTTTTTTAGCATGTTCAACCCAGGTCGGATTGACGCAAACACTGGCAAAATCATACTCCCTAGCCTCAGACAACAAACAATCAATTTGATTTTCTATTGCATCTTGTTTTAAAAGCGTATGATCGATATATTTATTTAATTTCATATTCGGATTCTCCTGCGGTTTATGAGATAATTTCTATAATTTCTCGTAAACTTTGCACCCTATCATTTATTTTAACATATTTTTGAAAATCTGTAACTAGCTGAGGAGAAATTTTTCCATTTGTGTATACTTTTGCAACAATTTCTCCCTTTTGAACGGAATCTCCAACTTTCTTTTCAAAAACAATTCCTGTTTCATAGTCCAAATCATCAGTCTTGACTGCACGGCCAGCACCAAGTCTCATAGCATAGAGGCCAAATTCCATAGCTGGGAGAGCTGAAATGACACCTGTTTCCTGAGCAGGGATTTCCACCACATGGGCTACATTTACAGGGCGATAGAGGTCTTCCAAATCTCCACCTTGGGCTTGCACCATCTCCTCAAACTTAGCTAACGCTTGGCCATTTTCAAGATGTTGGCGAACTTCTTCAACTGTTTTATTTACATTTGCCAGGCCAAGCATAATTTGAGCCAATTCACAGATGAAGTGGGTAATATCCTGACGGCCTTGACCTTGTAAAATCTCCAATGCTTCAAGGATCTCCAGACGATTTCCAATCGCTCGTCCCAAGGGCTGACTCATATCGGTAATCACTGCTACCGTTTTTCTACCAACTGCCTTACCAAGTTCCACCATGGTTTGAGCCAATTCACGCGCCTCATCAACCGTCTTCATGAAGGCACCCTCACCGACAGTCACGTCTAGCAAAATAGCATCCGCCCCTGCCGTAATTTTCTTGCTCATCACCGAACTCGCAATCAAAGGAATCGTGTCGACAGTTGCGGTCACATCACGTAGAGCGTAGAGAAGCTTATCCGCTTTAACCAGCTGGTCTGATTGCCCAATGACAGATACACCAATATCCTGAACCTGACGAATAAAATCCTCTTGACTACGTTCTACTTGATAGCCCTTAATGGACTCCAATTTATCAATTGTTCCACCAGTATGGCCGAGACCACGACCACTCATTTTTGCCACAGGTACACCGAAGCTAGCAACAAGAGGAGCTAAAATCAAGGTCACCTTGTCACCAACACCACCCGTAGAATGTTTGTCAACCTTAACCCCATCAATAGCGGATAAATCAAACTCTTGACCTGTCTTGACCATCTTCATAGTTAGGTCAGAGATTTCTCGTGTCGTCATTCCTTTGAAATAAACAGCCATAGCAAAGGCAGACATCTGATAATCAGGAACAGTTCCTGACACATAGCCTTCTACTAGCCATTCAATTTCACTCGAAGTCAGTTCTTGACCGTCTCGTTTTTTTTGGATTAAATCAACTGCTCTCATTCTTTCACACTTCTAAGGATATAATATCCCTTGTCTTTTTTAAGGATTTCACAATTACCAAACACATCTTCCATCTTAGACTTAGCACTTGGAGCCCCTTGTTTTTTCTGGATGACGATGGTCAAATCTCCACCAGTTTCCAAGAAATCTTTACTTTTCTCGATGATTTCATGAACGACTTGCTTGCCTGCACGGATAGGAGGATTGGAAATGACATGGTCAAATTTCCCTTCAACTTGTTCATAGATGTTGGACTGGAAAATCGTCGCCTCTACTTTATTTCGTTCAGCATTTTGTCGCGCCAAATCCAAGGCACGATTGTTGATATCGACCATGGTCGCCTGAACGCCGTAAGCCTTAGCTAAGGACAAGCCCAAAGGTCCGTAACCACAGCCTACATCAAGGACAGTTTCTCCTTGATTGACCTCAAGACACTTGAGCAATAGTTGACTTCCAAAGTCAACCATTTTCTTGCTAAAAACACCCGCATCTGTCAAAAAGGTCATTTTTTCTCCCAACAAGTCCACTCTCAACTCATGAATGTCGTGAGCAGCGTCAGGATTTTCTGCATAGTACATTTTATTCATAACCCTATTCTATCATATTTTGGATCGAATTGTAAATCGTTTACATATCCAGAATAAAACAAAAAAATTGAAGGAAGTTGCGTTACAATAACTCCTCTTCAATCTCTTTCAACTTTTATAAGCAACTTGTATTTCATCTAGGACTACAGCTATCATTGTCATGATAAACCACGTAACACAAAGTTTATTGTCTATCATCAGACGCATTGTCAGCGCTATTTCTTTACTTTTAAATATTTCACTATCAATAGGATTCCCAACAAAATGTTTAAATAAAAGCCCAACTGATAAGTTTGTGTCAGGAATTCCAAACTTGTCCAAAGTCGTATCAAATCTTCTAGTGACATGCGGAAGAAATAACCCTCTGTAGCAATCCATAGAACTAAGAAGAAATAACTACCAGCAGCAAGCCATTTCGTCCACCGTTTTTTTAGGAAGAAAGCAATCAAGAGCGAACAGATAAAGACAGCTGTTACAATGGCATGTTCCATCAAAAAAGTAAAACCGTAATAGGTTTCCACAAAACGTCTACCATTATCCGCATTCGCTCCTTTTAAAAAAGGTAGTGCAAAACTTAAAATAAAACAGAGTTCCAATATGTAACGTTTTAAGATTTTCATGACACACCTCCTATAAGTTGTGAATCCCAAATCCCCCTTTATTAGCTTATAAGTCAGGAGAAAGTATCTCCGACTTCATCTATAAATTGGTCAACCTCTATCTAGCTCTATTATACGAAATAAGTTTACTATCATCAAGAAAACGCTTTATTTTTTTAGCTTTTTATGGTATGATAGACAAAATATTTAGGGGAAAACAAATGACCAACGAATTTTTACATTTTGAAAAAATCAGCCGCCAGACTTGGCAATCTTTACATCGAAAAACAACACCTCCTTTGACAGAAGAGGAATTAGAATCCATCAAGAGTTTTAATGACCAGATTAGCTTGCAGGATGTTACCGATGTCTATCTACCCCTAGCCCATCTCATCCAGATTTACAAGCGTACCAAGGATGATTTGGCCTTTTCAAAAGGGATTTTTCTTCAACGTGAAAGCAAATCCCAACCTTTTATCATTGGGGTTTCTGGGAGTGTTGCCGTTGGAAAATCCACAACCAGTCGCCTACTTCAAATCCTACTGTCCCGTACGCTTACAGATGCTAGGGTTGAGTTGGTAACAACTGATGGCTTTCTCTATCCTAACCAGACCTTGATTGAGCAAGGGATTTTAAATCGTAAGGGATTTCCTGAAAGCTATGATATGGAAGCTCTTCTCAACTTCTTGGATCGCATCAAAAATGGACAAGATGTAGATATTCCTGTCTATTCTCATGAAGTCTATGACATCGTACCTGAGGAAAAACAAAACGTCAAAGCAGCTGACTTTGTGATTGTCGAGGGAATTAACGTCTTTCAAAATCCACAAAACGAGCGTCTCTATATCACTGATTTCTTTGACTTTTCCATCTACGTTGATGCTGCGGTCGATGACATCGAGAGTTGGTATCTCGACCGTTTCTTGAAAATGCTGAGCCTGGCCCAGAACGACCCTGATAGTTACTACTATCGTTTTACTCAAATGCCAATCGGGGAAGTGGAATCCTTTGCACATCAAGTCTGGACCAGTATCAATCTCACAAATCTACAAAATTATATTGAACCAACCAGAAATCGTGCAGAAGTGATTCTTCATAAAACAAAGAACCATGAAATCGATGAAATTTACTTAAAAAAATAATTTTCCCTTGTCAAAACGTAAGTTTTCAGATATAATGGTATAGTTAGTAAATATGGAGGTAAGAACATTGGCAAACATTAAATCAGCTATCAAACGCGCTGAATTGAACGTTAAACAAAACGAAAAGAACTCAGCTCAAAAATCAGCTATGCGTACTGCTATCAAAGCTTTCGAAGCAAACCCATCTGAAGAACTTTTCCGTGCTGCTAGCTCAGCTATCGATAAAGCAGAAACTAAAGGTTTGATTCACAAAAACAAAGCAAGTCGCGATAAAGCTCGTCTTTCAGCTAAACTTGCTAAATAAGAAACAGTCCATAGAGGCTGTTTTTTTGTCTTCAAATAGGAAAAGGTAGAAAATGAAAATCGCAATTATCGGATATTCTGGTGCTGGTAAGTCAACTCTAGCAGAAAAGTTGTCTCACTACTACTCCATCCCAAAACTTCATATGGACACACTCCAATTTCAACCTGGTTGGCAAGACAGTGACCGCGAATGGATGTTGACCGAAATGAAAAGCTTTCTCACCAAGCATGAAGATTGGGTCATTGATGGGAATTATTCTTGGTGCTATTACGAGGAAAGAATGCAGGAAGCTGACCAAATCATCTTTTTAAATTTCTCTGCTTGGAATTGTTTTCTAAGAGCCTTTAAGCGCTATTTAAAATACAGAGGAAAAGTGAGAGAAAGTATGGCTAAGGGATGCCCCGAGCAATTCAACTGGGAATTTATTCGTTGGATTCTCTGGGATGGTCGAACAAAAAATGCTAAGGATAGATATCAATACTTAAACAATACTTACCCAGAAAAGATGCGTATTCTCCATTCTCAAGCAGAGATTGATTGTTTTTTGCGATCTTTAAAAAAGTAAACAATATAGTAGCATTTCATTAAAATCAGCATGTACTGATTGACTAAAAAAGGAAGTTTTTCATCCAGAAAGTCTTCCTTTTTTCCTTTTATTCAACAATTAAAAATAACTCGATCAATTTATAAATCAACAATAAAATTCCCCTAGAAATGAAGAGAATCTTGTTCATAGTTTCTGAGTTCGTGATACAAGAAAACTGAAGGAAGTATAGTCCTACTTCTTTCAGTTTTTTTATTGTCTCAATTTAGAAAAAACTTCTCCAATCTTACCTTCGATAACTAAATCAGCTTGGCTGTCTTGAGGAGTACTGGACTTGTTGATAACGACAAGATTTGACCCTGAAAAATAATTGATTAGGCTAGCTGCAGGGTAAACAACTAAGGAAGTGCCACCAATGATCAACAAATCTGCTTGCTGAATGGCTCGAGCTGCGCGACTAAATACATCCATATCTAGCGCTTCCTCATAAAGGGTCACGTCAGGTTTGACCACCTTGCCACAATCTAAGCAGTAGGTAACTGGACCTTCAAGTTCCAAAAAGGCAGTCAAATCATAAAAGCGATGACAGCCCAAACAATAATTACGATCTGCACTACCATGCAGTTTCAAAACTTTCTGAGATCCTGCCATTTCATGGAGACTATCGATATTTTGCGTCACAATCGCATTTAATTTACCTGTTTTTTCCAACGACGCTAGATAATCATGTGCTAAATTCGGCTTGGCATCAGGATAGACCAGATACTTTTTGTAAAAATCAAAAAAATCCTCTGGACAGCGCTCAAACATAGTGCGTGAAACCAGTTGCTCGGCAGTAAAATGGCGACCTAGTTTCAGACTATATATACCATCTGAACTACGAAAATCTGGAATATTAGACTCTGTAGAAACCCCTGCACCACCGAAAAAGACAATTCTCTGACTTTGATCAATAATACCTTGTAATTGTTCAATCTTATCCATTTTGTACTCCTAGGAATTTTCAAGTTAAAAAGTTGAAAGCCTTGACTTCTTGTCAATTTGGCTTCCAACTTTATTTGATTATGATTTAGATATTAAACTGACTAGTCTCGGTCCTTTGACACAATTAGGCTTTCTTCAATTTCCTTATTCTTACCTATTTCAGGATTGATTCATTGTTGATAGTTATCATTTTGAGAACAAGGGAAATCATTCTGAATATAGCCTACCTTTAGTCTGCAATCAAGGTTTCTAATCCAACCTTCATCATATCTGTGAAGGTGTTTTGACGTTCTTCTGCAGTTGTGTCTTCGTCTGGATTGACCAAGCTATCAGAGATAGTCATAATAGCAAGAGCATCAACATGGTGCTGGGCTGCCAGATAGTAGAGTGCCGCTGCTTCCATTTCCACAGCCTTGACTCCCCATTTACCAAGCTCGATGTTCTTTTCAAAGTAGTTTGAATAAAAGACATCAGATGACAAAACGTTCCCAACGTGCGTTGTCATACCAAGATTTTTAGCGATATGGTAGGCCTTATCAAGCAAATCAAAGCTAGCGATTTGTGGAAAATCGTACTGTGGCCAGTCATTACGGACGATGTTTGAGTTAGTTGCAGCTGCCTGCGCCAAAACCAATTCACGGACGTGGACATCTTCATTCAAAGAACCCGCAGTTCCCACACGGATCAATTTTTTCACACCGTAGTCAACAATCAACTCACGCGCATAAATCGAAATAGATGGCATTCCCATCCCAGTTCCCATGACAGATACACGGTGACCCTTGTAAGTACCAGTGTAACCAAACATGTTACGCACTTCGTTAAAACAAACAGCATCATCAAGGAAATTCTCCGCAATAAACTTAGCACGAAGAGGATCCCCAGGAAGAAGAATTTTATCAGCAATTTCACCCTGCTGAGCAGCAATATGGATAGACATAATATAAGATACCAAACCCGTCAAAAAGCAAAGGGAAAATAGGAGTTGGGTGCAGTGAGCGATGCTCGCTAGACCAACTATCTTTTTCCCACTGCTTTTAGGGTGGATTCAATTCCTTTCTTTTTTAATTTTGTTCTTTCACAGAGAGCTACCTAAGTTCCATTAAAACTCAGGTAATGCTTTCCTTATAAGCTAGACAACCTAACTGTCATTGTATCATCAGATTACAAGACATCGTCATCACTCACCTTAGAATTCAATGTTGTTCCCCAGTGAGTGATTTTTCGATGGGCTTGTGCAAGAATTGGTCTATTATCATAGATAGTTTGCCATCTATTCCAAAAAAGACCAGTTCTTTTCTCAATCTTAATTCGAAGATTACGCATATTAGACTTAATTGGGAGATTGAGGATAGAGCCTGCGATCTGATTGCGTCCATTCCCTTCCCAAGAACGACTTCGGACAACTGATTGACCATTTTTATCTACTGTAACTTCTTCCCACGATATTGAATAACGTGCAATATAAGCACCACTATGTTGAATAGTTAGGGTTTTATCTTTTACAGGAGTGTAGTTTAACAGTTGTACAGGCTTAGAAGCTTGCGTAGTTACATTGTTTTTAGCTACAAATCGAAAAACCTCTACTTCTGCAAGGCTGAGAGCTTGATTTTTTTGACGCAATTGAATGCGAACACGGAGACCTAATTTACCATTCAACTGGAGATCTAGACTGCTTCCTTCTAAACGAGAAACATATTGTCTAGCAACTTCTGTCCCTTTTTCATCATATAAAATCACATCAAAGTCTGAGAGACGTTTAGAAAGTTCTCCATCCCCACGGTTATGAAGGCGAACAAGTCCTACCTGTTCTGTACGACCTAAATCAACTTCCCACCAAGGCTGGTTTTCAAATTTTGTATGGGTAATTGATTGCTGGCTATAACTACTATTGGTGTTGCCATCCAAGGCACGACTAGCATCTCCACCAAAATCAGTAGAGCTTTGGCGCGCTTGCTTTTTCCATGCGATATTCTCAGCACGGAAAACCTGAACTTCTGCAAGACTGAGAGCGTTATATCCATCTAACTCAATGCGTACAAAACGAGCTTTCTTATAATCAATTGAAATCTGAGCGGAACTATCTCGTAAGTATGCAATACGCTTTCTTTCAATTTCCTTTCCAAAACTATCCAAAAGAATCACATTAAAATTAGTCAGTCTATCTTGAGTAGCATCTGTTCGATTGTAAATATTAATCTGGCGAATCGTTTCTTCCTTGTCTAAATCGACTTGCCACCAAGGTTTTGATTGAAAATCTGTATGAGTGACAGAATTATGTCCGTAATTTCCATCTAATTTCCCATCAACTGCTCTTCTAGCATCTCCTCCAAAAGCTGTCGAACTTTGAGTTACTCGTTTCCCTAGAGCTATATTTTGAAGAGGTTCAGCGCTTGGTTGACTAGACGACAGAGGGACTTGTTGTTTCTTAAAGAAATAAACTTTGTCCAATTTTTGATCACGATATCCCTGTTTATCAAGCGTATCACGTTTTCCAATATTAAAATTCGGGATAGCATTCATTCTACTTTCAAAATAACCACGCGAACGGTGCTTGAAACTAGAGTTACCTGTAAAGGTTACAATATCATTATCATTACGAATCAAAGATGTCACAACATTATCATTATCGACCACATAATGTTTTATTTTTCCAGATAAAGCCAACTTACGACTTTCTAACCCTACATCCCAGAAACCATTTTTAGCATTCCAAATAGTTCGAGAAGTAATTACTTTAGGAGCGCTAAATGTCGTAACTTTTTTCAAAACATTATTATAAAAAGTAGGATATTTTTGATAAGCTTCAACTGCCGCTATTTGAGCTAAGTAGCCTCCTAGCGAATGACCTGTCATATAAAGATTGGTGATACTTGAATCTAAAGCAAGCTCTCTCACAACATTACGAATATCATCTGCTTGTGCTGGTTTATTTCCTCCTAACAAAACAAAATCTGCACTTAAATCTTTCGCATCATTCAGTCTTGTTCCACGTATAGCCAACATTTGAACAGTATTGTCTTTTAAATAAGGAAGATCACTCTTAGTTTCAAACAAAAAAGCATCCATCCCACTTGCTGTATGATAAGCCTTTTTCAGCTTCCAAAATGGGGCTAACTCATTGTGCATCATTTTATATTCTTGACGATCAAGATAAAGACTTGGAAAAGGATTTTTATGATCTAGAATTTTGTCAATGTAATCATCATCACGATAAGCCAACTCCATAAAAAGGAGGGAATCACGATCTGTGACATACCATTGTTTCTTGTTATCATCTTCCCCATCTGCTAATCCATCTCCATCACTATCTGCTAGTAATGGATGGCTATGGTAACCTAAATAGTCTTTCCCATCTTTATTGTAAATATACAATTCATCCTTATTTTTGATTCCATCATGATCATCATCGCCATCAGGATCTAAAAATTTTCCACCATATAAAGAATTATCTACAAGATCCTTCTCTACATGGAGTTCTCCTTTAGAAATTTTGACAAAGTCTGCCTCTGTTACTGGACGAGAATTTTTCGGCTCATCCCTTAGAATTTCCTCTTTCTTCAATTCCTCATGAGGAACAGCAGATTCTTTTTTATATAATTCTTCTCCTGCTTTTTCTTTCTGATTTTTAACAACTTCTTTTGTCTCTAGAGTTGATTGAGTAGCTGTAGCTTTCTCCTCTGTAATAGATATTTCCTGTTTTTTATTAGTACTTTCTTTTATGGGACTATCCGTTGCATTTACTACTATAGGAGTCTCATTTTTCACAACGGGACTTCCTTCATTGGCAGAAATTCCTGTCGGTGCTAAAAAAGCAAAACCAACTGCAACAGACACAACTCCGATACTTAGTTTTTTTATACCAAAACGCATAATTCGTTGATCAATTCTCATTTATTCATATATCTTTCTTTTATTTTTTTCACCCTCTTTACCAACAATATTCTCCAATCAGCTAATCTTCTTTAGCGTCACAGTTTCATTTTTATACTTGGTTAACAAGGATTTGATGAGGTTTGTAAAAGTATAGGAACCTCATTCATTTTTTATATCATAATTCTATACAGAAGTTAATTGTTTCATTCATCTTCCGATTTATAGAGATGTTTTCACACTTATTTTCTTTCTCATAGTGCTGCAAGAATCGATTTCAGCAAGCCTTTGAAATCGCCTTTGACACGTTCAGTTACTTCTACAACTTCCTCGTGGTTGAGTTCTTCTTGGAAACCAGCCGCAAAATTAGTAATACATGAAATTCCTAGAACTTTCAAGCCTGAGTGGGCTGCCACAATAACTTCAGGAACAGTGGACATACCAACTGCATCTGCTCCCAATGTCTTATAGGCACGAATTTCTGCAGGTGTTTCATAAGTCGGACCTGTTACACCGATATAGACACCTTCATCAAGCTTGATACCAAGTTTTTTAGCCACTTCATGGGCAGTAGCACGGTATTCTGGTGTGTAGGCTTTAGACATATCTGGGAAACGTGGACCAAAATCATCCAAGTTTTCACCCATCAATGGGTTTTGCCCCGTCATGTTGATATGGTCTGAGATAGCCATCAAGGTACCAGGACCAAATCCAATACCGCCAGCTGCATTGGTTACAATGACACCTTCACATCCGAGAACTTTCATGACACGAACTGGGAAAGTCACGACTTCCAGAGGATTGCCTTCGTAGAAATGGAAACGACCTTGAAGAGCCAAAACCTTGCGACCTGCAAGTTCACCATATACCAATTTACCAGCGTGACCGACTACTGTTGAACGGCCCCAGTTTGGAATCTCAGCATAGTCTACTACAACAGGATTTTCGATTTCTTCTGCCAATTCTCCCAGACCTGATCCAAGGATTAGACCGAACTCAGGTGCTTGGATTCCCTTGTCTTTCAGGAAGGCAGCTGTTTCATTGATTTTATCTAAAAATGTCATTGTGTGTCTCCTTTATTATTCTTTAGCATTTGACCGATTTTGTCAAAGGTTTTTGCATTGCGAATGGTGATGTTGCGATAAAAAGGCATCTTGAGCAAGTACTTATGATAGGCAGTTGCATAGTAGGATTCCTCAGAGAATTTCCCCCAGAAAATCCCAAGTTTACCAAAATGAAGAACTTCATCTTCCAGTTTCAAACTGCCTACTTTCTCGACGACTTGCTCCACATCCAAACCCTCCGTGTAAAAGAGGACATCTTTTCGTGCCAAGTCTTCATTCCACCAATCTGGTAGATTCTCCACTTCTGCTTCATAGTCTTCTTGACTCAGTAGGGAAAAGCTCTGAATAAATGGATAACGAATTTCAAAGAAAGTCTCTAATCTTTCAACCAATCGGGCTTTGAGGTCTGTCGAAGTAAAGAAAATATTGCCACTGTTGATGTAGGTTTCAACTTTTTCCAGTCCCAACTCTGTCAATTCTTGACGAAGCTCCGCCATGACAACCTTATTTTTCCCACCAACATTAATTCCCCTTACCAGTAAAGCATAGCGTTTCATCTTATACCAATTTATCTAAGAAACTTTCACCAATCATGGCAGTTTCAACACCAAAGTTATCCGCAACTGTTGCTGAGATATCTGCAAAATGTCCAACCGGAATGACACCATTTCCCTTAAAGCTAGGGCTGTAAGCTAAAAGTGGGATGTATTCACGAGTGTGGTCTGTTCCTGCATAGGTTGGGTCATTTCCATGGTCCGCAGTAATCAAAAGAAGATCATTTTCTCGCATAGCTGCGATAATTTCAGGCAAGCGCTCATCAAACTCATGCAAGCAATCACGGTAACCATGAGCATTGCGACGGTGACCGTAAAGGGCATCAAAGTCCACCAAGTTTGTGAATGAGAATCCTTTTTCAAACTCAGCAAGGCCCATAGTCTTCAACAGTGTGTCAATTCCGTGACTATTTGACTTGTTATGACCCATATCATGGTTGATACCCGCACCGTTAAAGATATCATTGATTTTACCAACAGCGTAAGTATCGATACCAGCTTCATTGAGTTTATCCAAAACAGTTGGTGCAAATGGGGATACTGCCAAGTCACGACGGTTTGCTGTACGAGTGAAGTTACCTGGTTCACCTACATAAGGACGAGCAATGATACGTCCTAGGAGGGCTGGGCGCTCAAGTGTGATCGAACGAGCGTATTCACAGATACGGTACAATTCATCCAGAGGAATGATGTCTTCGTGGGCAGCAATTTGCAAAACAGGGTCAGCTGAAGTATAGATAATCAACTCCCCAGTTTCCATCTGGCGTGGTCCAAAGTCATCGATAACAGCTGTACCTGAGTAAGGTTTGTTGGCTTCACGAATGACCTTACGTCCTGAAAATTCTTCGATTTTTGTCAAGATTTCTTCTGGGAATCCGTTCCAGAAAGTATCGAAAGGCTCTGTAATGTTGAGTCCCATGATTTCCCAGTGTCCAGTCATAGTATCCTTACCAAGAGATACTTCTTCCAATTTTGTTGCATATCCTGTTGGATTGCTTTCAGCTGGAACAGTCTTAAGAGGAGTTTCACGAGGAATATTTCCTAGACCGATTTTAGCCATGTTTGGCACATTCAAACCAACTGTTTTGGAAATGTGTCCCAGTGTGTCAGAAGCACCATCTGGAACCCCTGCATTGACAAAGTTATTAGCATCTGGTGCAGCACCGATTCCTACAGAATCTAGTACCACCAAGTGAATACGATTAAATTTTGACATAGTGTGTCTCCTTATTATTTTGATTATTTTGCTTTTGTTGAAGTTAAAATCTGAACTCCATCTCGTCCAGCAACGATGACCCTATCCACCATTTGGTTGAATAAGCCGTGCTCTACAACACCAACGACATGGTCCAATTCTTGTCCGAAAGTAATTGGATCCTCAATGACATCCAAGGCAAGGTCAATGATAAAATTCTGCATATCGGTCACAAAACGTTGGCCGTCTTTTTCGCGGAAACTTGGTTTGTAGCCAGCTCGTTCAAAACGACGAAAGACCTGTTCTGCGCCATACTGAACCACTTCTACTGGCAATTTAAAAGCACCTAGTTTGTCTACCAGCTTGCTTTCATCCACCACCCAAATGTATTCTTTTGAGGGCGTTGCCACAACCTTCTCCATCAGAAGGGCACCACCACCGCCTTTGATTCCGTTAAACTGACTATCTACTTCATCCGCTCCGTCAACCGTTACATCAACAGAGTCCATTTGATCAATAGACTTAAGAGGGATATTGAGTCCTTCTGCCTGTTTACTGGTTACACTAGAAGTCGTCACAGCTGTAATCTGCAAGCCTTCTTCCTTGATACGACGACCGATTTCTTCTACGAAATAATAGGCAGTAGAACCAGTACCCAGTCCGACTACCATGCCATTCTTGACAAACTCAGCAGCCTTGATGCCTGCCATTTTCTTCAGATTTTCCACTTAAACACCTCCATTAAAGAGCTACCTTCATTATATCATGTATACCTTTATTATTCAAAAGTTGGAAACATCAAATATTCTATTGTCAGTAACATTAAAACAAGAAAATGAGATTGAAAATATTTTTATTTCAGAAATTCTTTATTATCATTTTTAAAAATTTATAAAATGAATAAAAAAGCAATTAAATAAGAACATTCATTATTATAAAATTATTTTCGTTTCTTTTTTTCATTTAAACTACTTTTCCAAAAATTTTCTCATAATTGACCTCCTGTAATACAAAAAATGATTAAATAGAGCCATAAATAAAATAGGGAACATATTTGGCAAAGTAAAGGTCTTTAAAATTTTTTCAACAACCTATCGAAGTTGCAGTAAAAGGTTTGGATTGAGAATGAATCTGATTATGAAAATGATTGGTTTTAAAAGTAATTAATGTTCCTCAGGATGTCTACTTGAACTAAGATATAGTAAATTGAAGCTAGAGTAGTACAAATTAACTTCTAAAGCATTTTTAGAAATTAATTTGAATGCACCAAGTGATTTATCTAAATCTTATTCCAATCTGCTATATTTTTTATTGAATTGTCAACAAAAAGGTACAGTATCATTTTAAATGAGTATAAAAGATCACAGAGATTTCAAAATTATAAAAGCGCATATTATCAGGTATAAAAAAACTTGATATTATGCGTTTTATCTTAAAAAATTTTTCTAAATTTCCCACTCAAATTAAATTCTAGCCCAGCCTATTTTGAGACATTTTTCATTACTTCTGGAAGATAATTACTGATTTCCGTCGGCAAGACCACATAATGTTCTTGAGATAGTTCTTGAGCAATAGCTGAATGAAGATGGGTCGCTACTATCACACGTTCATAGAGACTGGCCTGTCGGAATTGGCCTGCAAATCCTGCAATCATCCCAGCCAGAGTATCTCCCATACCACCAGTCGCCTGGTAGGGACCACCAACCTGTAACTGATAACAATCAGATTGGCCAACTTGCCAAATACGAGTAGCTGAACCTTTTTCAACTAAAATCGTTCCTTGAGGGAAGGAAGTCAGGGCACTAGCTGTGGTACTTTCCTTTTGATTTTCAATAGCAATACCAGACAGTTTTTCCCATTCTTTTTGGTGAGGGGTTAGGATAAGCTGGTTTGACGGAAATGACAAACTTGTTCTAGCAAGGATGGTCAAGGCCCCTCCGTCTACAATCAAAATCTGATTTTGTCTTAATTTAGCAAATACCCGTTTGACTAAATCTTCTCCAAAAGCATCGTCTCCTAAACCAGGTCCCAGCAAAACAACCTCTGCCTTCTCCAACTGCTCTTTTAACAATTGCTGGTCTTGAAGAGCAAAGGCCATAGCCTCAGGTAAATGGCTGTGCAGAGCTGGGATATTTTCTCTGTCTGTACCAACGGTCACCAATCCTGCACCGCTTTTTACAGCTGCCAAAGCAGCCATGATAATAGCACCACCATAAGGATAGGTCCCACCCAGCAACAGCAGACGACCATAATCTCCTTTATGGCTTATACAAGAACGTTCAATAATGACTTTTTCTAGTAGAGCTTGATCAATCACTTTCATCCTTTTTTCCTCTCACATTTATTATACAACAAAAAGGAGGTGCAAACCTCCTTTTATAATCTTACTTTTTAAATTTTCTATCCAATGTCCGAAGTGCTGCCTGATAAGTTTGCTCCATCAGCATGGTAATGGTCATAGGACCGACACCTCCAGGGACTGTAGTGATATGGCTAGCAAGTGGTGCAACAGCCTCATAATCCACATCCCCACAGAGCTTGCCATTTTCATCGCGATTCATCCCAACATCAATGACAACCGCACCTGGTTTGACAAAGTCAGGAGTCACAAATTTGGCACGGCCGATTGCTACTACAAGAATATCTGCTTTAGCAGCCACCTTGGCAAGATTATGAGTCCGTGAGTGAGTCAAGGTTACTGTCGCATTTTTGGCCAACAGAAGCTGAGCCATGGGTTTTCCGACGATATTGGAACGACCGATGACGACCGCATTTTTACCTTCCAAGTCAATCCCATATTCATGAAACATTTCCATAATTCCTGCAGGTGTAGAAGGAATCATGACTGGATGACCAGACCAAAGACGCCCCATGTTTAGCGGATGGAAACCATCTACATCCTTTTCAGGATCAATGGCCAACAAAACCGCCTCTTCATCGATATGTTTGGGTAAAGGTAACTGGACCAAAATCCCATGCCAAGCTGGGTCTTGGTTGTATTTGGCAATCAAATCCAACAATTCCGCTTGGGTAATGGTTTCTGGAACTCGCACAACTTCACTTCGAAATCCTGCCGCAAGGGCTGACCTCTCCTTGTTGCGAACATAGACTTGGCTAGCAGGGTTGTCCCCAACTAAAATCACTACCAAACCAGGTACTAGTCCTGTTTCTTCCTTTAATCTTGCAGTCTTTTCAGCCAGCTGTCCTTGTAACTTAGCTGCTAGAGCCTTCCCATCAATAATCTGTGTCATATCAATTCTCTTTTCTTTCAAATATCTTCCATTATACCAAAAACTGCTAGTACCCTCTAACACTTCTTTCCTAGGCAATCCTATAGTTTCAAACTATAAGAAAAAGCTCTGGTTGAGCTTTTCACTAATCTTGTCTTGAAATTTTAAAATAGATTATAAAACCTTACTCAAGAAGTCTTTAGTCCGTTGTTCTTGGGTTTGTTCAAAAATCTGTTCAGGTGTTCCATCTTCAACAACCACACCGTCTGCCATAAAGATGACACGGTCTGCCACCTCACGAGCAAATCCCATTTCATGTGTTACGATAACCATGGTCATTCCTGACTTGGCTAGGTCTTGCATAACAGCCAACACCTCACCTACCATTTCAGGGTCCAAAGCTGAAGTTGGCTCGTCAAAGAGCAAAACATCAGGTTCCATAGCTAAACCACGCGCGATGGCAATCCGTTGTTGCTGTCCACCTGACAAACTCTGTGGATAAGCAGTTGCCTTATCTGGTAAACCAACTTTTTCCAAAAGTTCCTGAGCTCTCTTCTCAGCAACTGCCTTACTTTCACCTTTGGTCTTGATAGGAGACAAGGTGATATTTTCCATCACAGTCATATTAGGAAAGAGATTAAATTGTTGGAAAACCATGCCCATCTTCTCACGCATGGCAAAGAGGTCATTCTTCTTGTCCGTAATATCAACTCCCTCAAAGATAACCTTCCCCTTGCTTGCTTCTTCCAACAAATTCATAGAGCGGAGCAAGGTAGATTTCCCGCTCCCTGAAGGACCGATGATAACGACAACTTCTCCTCTTTTAATCTCGAGGTTGATGCTCTTCAATACTTCATTCTTTCCAAATGATTTATGTAAATTTTCAATTTTTATCAAGGTTTCTGTCATTATTTCTTATCTCCTTGTCCCATACGTTTTTCAAAAGCTTTCAAGGCTACGGTTAAAATAGAGGTCATAATCAAGTAGTAAAAGGCTGCAAATAAAAGTGGTGTTAAAGGTAGATAGGTTGTTGTAGAAACTGTTGTAGCCCCGTTCCACAACTCCATAACACCGATAGCTGATAAGAGGGAGCTGTCCTTGATAATGGTGATAAATTCGTTCCCCAATGCTGGCAAAATATTTTTGATTGCTTGTGGCAAAATCACATATCTCATAGCATTTTTAGGACGAATCCCTAGCGAATAAGCCGCTTCTAGCTGACCTTTTGGAACCGCATTAATCCCAGCACGAACAGTCTCAGAAACATAAGCACCACTGTTCATAGAGATAATCAAAATCCCTGGAATCAGACGAGAAAGATCAACACCTAAAATTCCAACCTGAATAGTCGGAGCATTGATATGCATAAGAGCAAAGGCAATCATAATCTGAACCATCATCGGTGTCCCACGGAAAATCCAAACGTACAAGTTGGCCAGCCAGACAAGCGGTTTAGACTTTGAACGTTGCCCAAAAGCCAAGACAACGCCCAAAATAGTCCCCAAAAAGACAACACAGATAGAAATGAGAACCGTCACAACAGCCCCATAGTTAAAATAAGGTAAATACTTAGGTAAAAAAGAGAAATTCATAGTCACACTACTTTCTAAAATAGAATACTGTATGATTATAACATGTATTGAATTAAAATTCAAACTTTTTATCCGATTTATTCAAAAAAGTTTAAGCTAGTAGATTTAGCGAGAAATCTTAGTTTTTTCTAGTCAAATTAGCCTCCTTTATGGTAAAATAGTAAAGATAAGAAATGAAGGAGAATCAAAATGGAATCACATTTGGTTAGAATCATCAACCGCCTTGAAGCAATGGCTAAAGACGGCGGAAATTTAAAACGTAATTTTGAACGTGAAGGAGTTGTTGTTGCAGAAGTTGCATACAGCCACGACGAAGAAAACGGATCAGTCTTTACCCTTCGTGATGTCGAAGCTCGCGAAACTTATACGTTTGACAGCATTGACTTGATTGCAATGGAGATTTACGAACTCCTTTACTAATACAAAACAAGCTGGGATTACACCCTGCATGTCTAACCAAAATCCTTTTTGTCTCACAAATAGGATTTTTTTAGTCCAAATTCACAAAGATTTTCATTGTAACAACTTCTCAAAGCTTCAATCTTTTTACTTGCTTTACATCCCAATCCTGTTATAATGAGAGTATAGAAATTTGACTATTTTTGACCTTTAAACAGGTCAAGCTAAAGAAAGAAATGAGGTAGATGTATGCTTTGTCAAAACTGTAAAATCAATGACTCAACAATTCATCTTTATACCAATCTCAATGGAAAGCAAAAACAAATTGACCTCTGTCAAAACTGCTATAAGATTATCAAGACAGATCCTAACAATAGCCTCTTTAAAGGTATGACGGATCTGAATAATCGTGACTTTGATCCCTTTGGTGATTTCTTCAATGACCTAAACAATTTCAGACCTTCTAGCAATACTCCTCCCACTCCTCCAACTCAATCAGGTGGAGGTTACGGTGGTAACGGCGGTTATGGTTCCCAAAATCGTGGACCTGCTCAAACTCCTCCACCAAGCCAAGAAAAAGGCCTGCTAGAAGAATTTGGTATCAATGTAACTGAAATTGCCCGTCGTGGAGATATAGACCCCGTTATTGGGCGCGACGATGAGATTATCCGTGTCATCGAAATTCTCAATCGCAGAACCAAGAATAATCCCGTTCTTATCGGTGAACCTGGTGTCGGAAAAACGGCCGTTGTCGAAGGTCTAGCTCAGAAAATCATCGATGGCGATGTTCCACATAAACTCCAAGGTAAACAAGTCATCCGTCTGGATGTGGTTAGCTTGGTTCAAGGAACGGGTATTCGTGGACAATTTGAAGAACGCATGCAAAAACTCATGGAAGAAATTCGCAAACGTGAAGACATCATCCTCTTTATCGATGAAATCCATGAAATTGTTGGTGCTGGTTCTGCGGGCGATGGCAATATGGATGCTGGAAATATCCTCAAACCAGCCCTTGCTCGTGGAGAACTGCAATTGGTCGGTGCCACTACCCTCAATGAATACCGTATCATTGAAAAAGATGCAGCCCTAGAGCGTCGTATGCAACCTGTTAAGGTCGATGAACCAACGGTGGAAGAAACAATCACTATCCTCAAAGGCATTCAAAAGAAATACGAAGACTACCACCACGTTCAGTATACCGATGCTGCAATTGAAGCAGCTGCAACTCTTTCCAATCGTTACATCCAAGATCGCTTCTTACCTGATAAGGCCATTGACCTCCTAGATGAAGCTGGTTCTAAGATGAACTTGACCTTGAATTTTGTGGATCCTAAAGTAATTGATCAACGCTTGATTGAGGCTGAAAATCTTAAATCTCAAGCTACACGAGAAGAAGATTTTGAGAAGGCCGCCTACTTCCGCGACCAGATTGCCAAGTATAAGGAAATGCAAAAGAAAAAGGTCACAGACCAAGACACTCCTATCATCAGCGAGAAAACTATTGAGCACATTATCGAGCAGAAAACCAATATCCCTGTTGGTGATTTAAAAGAGAAAGAACAATCTCAACTCATCCATCTAGCCGAAGATCTCAAGTCTCATGTTATTGGCCAAGATGATGCAGTCGATAAGATTGCCAAGGCTATTCGCCGTAATCGTGTCGGTCTCGGTACGCCTAACCGTCCAATTGGAAGCTTCCTCTTTGTCGGGCCAACCGGTGTCGGTAAGACAGAACTTTCCAAACAACTAGCCATTGAACTTTTTGGTTCTGCTGA
The DNA here is from genome assembly GCA_963545095.1 of uncultured Streptococcus sp. GTDB lineage: Bacteria > Bacillota > Bacilli > Lactobacillales > Streptococcaceae > Streptococcus. Next base: position 5,602 of record CAUUIG010000006.1, on the reverse strand, counting down.
CAGCATGATTCGCTTTGACATGAGTGAATACATGGAAAAACACAGCGTTGCTAAGTTGGTCGGTGCCCCTCCAGGTTATGTTGGTTACGATGAGGCTGGGCAATTAACTGAAAAAGTTCGCCGCAATCCATATTCTCTCATCCTTCTCGATGAAGTGGAAAAAGCCCATCCAGATGTTATGCACATGTTCCTCCAGGTCTTGGACGATGGTCGTTTGACAGATGGGCAAGGACGTACCGTTAGCTTCAAGGATGCCATCATCATCATGACTTCAAATGCAGGTACAGGTAAGGCAGAAGCCAGCGTTGGATTTGGTGCTGCTAGAGAAGGACGTACCAACTCTGTTCTCGGCGAACTCGGAAACTTCTTTAGCCCAGAGTTTATGAACCGTTTTGATGGCATTATCGAATTTAAGGCTCTCAGCAAGGACAACCTCCTTCAGATTGTCGAGCTCATGCTAGCAGATGTTAACAAACGTCTTTCTAGTAACAACATTCATTTAAATGTAACTGACAAGGTCAAGGAAAAGTTGGTTGACCTCGGTTATGATCCAAAAATGGGAGCACGCCCACTTCGTCGTACTATTCAAGACTATATTGAGGACGCAATCACTGACTACTACCTTGAAAATCCAAGCGAAAAAGACCTCAAGGCAGTTATGACCAGCAAGGGCAAGATTCAAATTAAGTCTGCCAAAAAAGCTGAAGTAAAAACTTCGGAAAAAGAAGTATAAATCCTATAGAAAGGGAGTAGAAAATGAAAATTTTCTGCTCCTTTTTACAAAAGTAACTATAAATTCTTGACAGCTCGGCCTTTGTCCATTAAGATAATAATAAAGATAATAGATAATGAGGAAAATACAATGGCAAACCCAACTTTTGGAGAAAAGAAAGCAAATACAGACTATGTTGCTCGTTATGGCGTATATGCAGTTATCCCTGACGCTGAACAAGAACAAATTGTTCTTGTTCAAGCACCAAATGGTGCTTGGTTCCTACCAGGTGGCGAAATTGAAGCTGGTGAAAACCATCAGGAAGCCCTAAAACGTGAATTGATTGAAGAGCTTGGCTTTACAGCTGAAATTGGTAGCTATTACGGACAAGCTGACGAATATTTCTACTCTCGTCACCGTGATACCTACTACTACAATCCTGCCTACCTCTATGAAGCGACTTCTTTCAAAGAAGTTCAAAAACCACTAGAAGACTTTAATCATATTGCCTGGTTCCCTATTGATGAGGCTATTGAAAATCTCAAACGTGGTAGTCATAAATGGGCTATTCAATCTTGGAAAAAACAGCATAAGATTGACTAAATCAAGCTACTTTATTCAAAAAGTGCTATAATAGAATTAGAAAATCGGAGGAAATGTTATGAAGCTTATCAATACGACAAACTCACACTCGCAACTTGTAAAAAGCCAGCTAGAAAGTACAGATGCAACCCTTGTTGAGGTCTATTCTGCTGGAAATACTGATGTTATTTTTACCCAAGCTCCGCTTCACTATGAAATCCTCATCTCAAACAAACACCGTGCTATTCGAGAAACTGAAATCGAAGCCATCCAAGAGTTTTTCTTAAAACGTAAAATTGATAAGGACTCTATTGATGAAGCCAATATCAAGACACTCTACTCAGAAAAATTAATTGGGATTTCGATTCCAATCAAATAAAATTTTGGAGAGATTAAAAAGCTAAATAAACCTAATTTTGAACCTTATGGAACAAAATTAGGTTTATTTAGCTTTTTAAATCGTCTCCAATTTTTTATCTTGAAATCCTATATACATAATTTTATAGGTAATCAATAAATAAAAAAGATTTGCTTCTCACAGAATCAAATCTTTTTTACTATCTTAGAAACGAATTATCTCACGTGTCTTTTCATATGAAGTAACGAAACGGTTGGTTACACCAGGTTCTGCGACTTCCAAAGCTTGCGAAATCTTATCAAATGAAGCATGGTAATCAAATTCTTTTTCAAAAATTTCTAATGATTCATTAAAGGCTTCCTGAATTCGTTCATCAAATGAGCGGTAACGGTTAGAATATTGCAAGAGTTGCTCTGTTAAGGTTGCATACTGTACAATATTATAAGTTTCCGTTTCTAAAGCTTCCATATCATTCGTTGCAATTTCAAGAACTCGGGTAACAGATTCAATGTTAATCATTTTCTGTTCTAACTCAACCATTAAATCCTCGGTATTATTGCTTGCCGTAAAGAATAACTTCAAGAAAGTTTGTGGAATACCTGGCAGATTGCGTTTTTCCATGTATCGCTTGATAGTATGGAGACGATTGACATAAACATTTGCCTTTTGGCGAGCATTGATATCATCTTTTTCAATCTGAGCAAGACGTTGACTAAGTTCAACTTGCTCATCCTCAATTTCTTTCAAAGTCGCTTGTAAGTTTTCCAAACGTTCTTCAAGTAATGAATATGGCTCAGAATGTTCCTCTTGTTCTGAAGTTAATGCTAATACAGATTCTTCCAAAGAGTCTAATTCAGTTTGCAATCTATGAACATGACTAACATCTGTTTCAGAAAGTAGATAATTCTGACTCAATCGTTTAATATCTTCGACTAAAACAGCATTACTATCTTTCATGTGTTGCAGATAAGTAGGAAGTGTTGCTACTAAAGCTTCTACAACTTTCTGAGCAGCAATTTCTCGTGTAAAAATATCATAAAGTGCATTAATCTCTTCTTGGATTTGAGTATTTTCGTACTCAGCATTATCCAATTCTAATTGCGCAATATTCTCATGATTTTTCTTAAGAGCTTCATGAAGCAATTGGAAACGAGCTTCAATATCCGTTTCAGCAAAATGATAGTTAGCATCTAAAAGCTTACGGTAACCATCCTCCAAATCTTCTAGCTGATCAGGTAGCTCTTTAGATAATGTTGTTACAACTGCTGGTATACGATCAACAATATGTGTCAAAGCCAAGATATGATTTTCAGCATTATCTAAAATCACAGCAGCTTCTACTGGGTCACCAGACGAGTTTAAAGTTACAAACTGAGAAAACTCTGATTGGATATTTTCCAATTGTTTTTCGATTTCAGACAAACCTTGTCCATATTCTTCAGAATGATCAGCAACTCGGTGTTGCAACTCTTCAAACAAGTCCAAGGTATGGAGAACACGTCCACTATTTTTAGACTCTTGTTTCTCCAAATCTGCCAAGGCATTGCGAATTGCTGCAATATCTTCTTCAATCAAGGCAATTTGGCTCTCGATTTGATCAATTTGATGACTGGCCTTGAAAAAACGGAATGAGTTGTTATAGCCTTCTGCCTCGAAAAGATTATTTTCGATATCGGCAAAAGAATTAAGAGATAGGTCAACCCATTTTTGATTCCATTCACGGAAAGTCACCTGACTTTGTCCAATCAAGTGCATATTTTTTACAGCTTCAACTTCATCATTAACTGGCAGATTGTACAGCTCTTCTTTTTTCTCTTCTAAAATTGCTAATTTACTTTCATTGCGCTTCCTTACATAGATTGCGATAGCATAGGCAATGACCAATAAAACTGCAACTGCAATTATTAAATAAATTACTAGTCTAGCAGACATATTAAACTCCTTTTTTACTTGAAACAATCGTAATGATTATATCATATTTTTTAGACCAAGGGAACTACTTCTCCCGATTTTTTAGACATCAAGTGTACTATAGACAGCATTTTCTTCGATAAACTCACGACGAGGCTCTACTCGATCCCCCATCAACATATCAAAGATTTTATCTGCTTCTGCAGCATCATCCACAGAAACTCTGGCCATCAAGCGATGCTCGGGATCCATGGTTGTTTCCCACAATTGGTGATCATCCATTTCACCTAGCCCCTTATAACGCTGAATGGTCGGTTTAGTACGACCTTCACTATAACGGGCTAAAGCTTCTTGGAGTTTGATTTCTTGATCTGCACCTGGCTGGATATATTCTTTAATCTCACTTCCAACCTTGACACCATAGATTGGTGGTTGGGCAATATAAACATAACCAGCTTCTAGGATTGGTTTCATATAACGATAAATCAAGGTTAAAAGAAGGGTACGAATGTGGGCTCCATCGACATCGGCATCGGTCATCAAAACGAGTTTTTGGTAACGAGCTTTCGAAACATCAAATTCTGCACCAAATCCTGTTCCCATAGCTGTGAAAAGACTACGAATTTCTTCGTTAGCAAGAATCTTATCCATACTAGCTTTTTCAACGTTCAAAATCTTACCACGAATTGGAAGGATTGCTTGAAATTCACGGTTACGACCAGATTTAGCTGATCCACCAGCTGAATCTCCTTCAACGATGAAGAGTTCTGTTTCCGCAGGATTGTTAGAAGAACAGTCTGCTAGTTTCCCTGGAAGGTTGGAAATTTCCAAACCAGATTTTTTACGAGTGACTTCACGCGCACGCTTGGCAGCCACACGAGCCTTAGCAGCCAGAATCCCTTTTTCTACGATACGTTTGGCAATCTGTGGATTTTCCATAAGGAAATCAGAGAAGGCATCGCTGAAGAGACGATTGGTAATCTTAACCACTTCACTGTTGCCCAATTTGGTCTTAGTTTGTCCTTCAAACTGTGGATTTGGGTGCTTAACTGAAATTACTGCAGTTAATCCTTCTCGGACATCTTCCCCTGTTAGGTTGTCTTCATTGTCTTTCAATAACTTATTTTTTCTAGCATAATCGTTGATGACACGTGTCAAGGCTGTACGGAAACCTTGTTCATGCGTTCCACCTTCATGGGTATGAATATTGTTGGCGAAACTCATGACATTTTCATGGTAACCCGTTGTGTACTGCATGGCTACTTCAACTGTGATATCATCCATCTCACCATCTGTATAGATTGGTGTCTCAAAGATAACATCCTTGTTCTCGTTAATATATTCAACGTAACTAGCAATACCACCTTCATAATGGTAATGCTTGGTTTGTTCCAAACCTTCGCGCTTATCTGTGATGGAAATTCGTAAACCACGATTTAGAAAGGCCAACTCTTGAATCCGTTTATTTAATTTATCGAAATCAAAGGTTGTTGTTTCAGTGAAGATTTCTGGGTCCGGTGTGAAGTGAACCGTTGTTCCAGTTCTATCTGTATCTCCAACCACCTCAAGATCCGCAACAACATGACCACGGCGGTACTCTTGATAATGAATCTTGCCGTTTTTGTGGACATGAACATCTAATTGAGTGGAAAGGGCATTAACTACTGATGACCCTACTCCGTGAAGACCACCTGAAACCTTGTAGCCGCCACCGCCAAATTTTCCTCCGGCATGAAGGACAGTAAAGACAGTTTCTACGGCAGGTCGACCTGTTTTTTCCTGAATACCGACTGGGATACCACGTCCATCATCGACAACAGTGATCGAATTATCTGGCTCAATAAAAACTTGAATATGGTTGGCAAATCCTGCCAAGGCCTCATCAATTGAGTTATCAACAATTTCCCAAACTAGATGATGAAGACCTTCTTTTGACGTTGATCCGATATACATCCCTGGACGCATACGAACAGCCTCTAAGCCTTCTAAAACTTGAATTTGACTGGCATCATAATCTTGTGCCTGCAGATTTTTGATTT
>CAUUIG010000005.1:0-33463 GCA_963545095.1 uncultured Streptococcus sp. | reverse complement strand
TTCCGAGCTTTCCGTCCGTGTTCAGTTACATAAATTCTCCGACGAGCTTTTACTCTTTCTTAGTTTGATTGTTTAAAAGCTTCCATCATCTCGATAAACTCGTCGAACAGGTAGCTTGCATCGTGTGGACCAGGTGCTGCGTCTGGGTGGTATTGAACAGAGAAAGCAGGCTGGTATCTGTGACGCACACCTTCAACTGACTTGTCATTGATTTCTTCGTGGGTAATGATCAAGTGCTCTGGCAAATCCTCACGACTGACAGCATAACCATGGTTCTGACTTGTAAAATCCACACGTCCTGTTGCGATTTCACGTACTGCATGGTTAAAGCCACGGTGACCAAATTTCATCTTGTAGGTCTTAGCACCATTTGCCATGGCGAAGAGTTGGTGCCCCATACAAATACCAAAGATTGGAATTTTTCCTTGCACACCACGAATCATATCTAGTGCAGCCGGAACATCTTCTGGGTTCCCAGGACCATTTGACAACATCACTCCGTCAGGATTAAGATGAAGAATTTCTTCTGCAGTTGTCGTGTATGGAACCACGGTCACATTACAGTTGCGCTTAGAAAGTTCACGTAAGATTGAGTGCTTGAGACCAAAGTCCACTAACACCACGCTCAAACCAACTCCTGGAGCTGGATAAGATGTTTTAGTAGAAACCTGCTTAATATTGTCTGTCGGCAATACTGTTGCTTGGAGCTGGTCAGTCACATGGTCCATGCTGTCCCCAACATGGGTCAAGGTTGCACGCATGGTACCATGCTTACGAATAATCTTGGTAAGTGCACGCGTATCAATCCCTGAAATACCAGGAATTTTCTTGGCTTTCAAAAATTCATCCAAGGTCATTTGGTTGCGCCAGTTGCTTGCTCTACGCGCCTCTTCGAAAACAACGACTCCCTTACAAGTTGGAATAATGGATTCGTAATCATCACGGTTAATTCCATAATTTCCTACCAAAGGATAAGTAAAGGTCAAGATTTGTCCATTATAAGACTGGTCTGTAATGGATTCTTGGTAGCCGGTCATCCCTGTATTAAAGACGATTTCGCCTGTTACATCAATATCTGCTCCGAAGGCCTTGCCTTCAAAAACTGTGCCATCTTCTAGTACTAGAAGTCTTTTTGTCATATTTTCACCTCTCGTGGACGCTCACTGGCGTCTTTTAACGTCTTGTGTTTTAGTTGGCGTTTCTACTCGCCAGTACGGATTCTAAGATTGCCATTCGAACAAAGACACCATTGGTCATTTGTTGGACAATCCGTGATTTTGGTGCTTCAACCAAGTGATCTGCGATTTCCACATCACGATTGACTGGAGCTGGATGCATGAGGATTGCTGTTTCTTTCAAACGGTCATAACGTTCTTGAGTCAAGCCATGTTGGGCATGGTAGTCTTCTTTTGAAAAGACAGCTCCACTATCATGGCGTTCATGTTGCACACGGAGAAACATCATGACATCCACCTGATCAATGATTTCATCAATGGTTACAAACTGTCCATAGTCTGCAAACTCTTGACTTCTCCATTCCTCAGGTCCTGCAAAGAAAAGTTCAGCTCCCAAGCGTTTCAAAATCTGCATATTGGATTTGGCAACACGTGAGTGGTCCAAGTCACCTGCAATAGCAACCTTGAGACCCTCAAAGTGACCAAATTCCTCATAAATGGTCATCAAATCAAGCAAGCTCTGGCTAGGGTGTTGTCCCGAACCATCTCCACCATTGATGATGGAAGTCGTAATCGTTGGACTCGCAATCAACTCTCTGTAGTAGTCAACCTCTGGGTGGCGAATCACGCAGACATCTACTCCTAAGGCAGACAGAGTCAGGATCGTATCATAAAGTGTTTCACCCTTATTGACCGAACTAGTCTTGACATCAAAGTCAAGTCGCTCCAATCCCAGTTTAATCTCTGCCACTTCAAAGGACTTATGCGTCCGTGTAGAATCTTCAAAGAAAAGATTGGAAACAATCGGGTGGTTTTCATAGGGAAGCTGAGCTCCGTTTTTAAACTCAATTCCTCGTTTGATCAATTTCATCACTTGATCGACAGTGAGGTCTTCCATGGACACCACATGGTTCAATGCTTGTTGATTTTCTGACATGGCTACTCCTTTAGCTTTCTAAGCTTCTTCAGTAATCAGAACTCTGTCTTGGCCATCAAGTTCTGCCATCTCTACGATGATTTCTTCAGAACGACTAGTTGGGATATTTTTCCCAACGTAATCTGGACGGATTGGCAATTCTCTATGCCCACGATCGACTAGAACTGCTAAACTCACGCGCGCAGGACGACCATGACCGACAATATTATCAATAGCAGCACGGATAGTACGACCTGTATAAAGCACATCGTCCACCAAGATGACTTCACGGCCTGTCACATCAACAGAAACAAAAGAAGTATCTTCTCCACTTTTAACGTCATCACGGAAAGGTTTAGTATCCAATTCCACAACAGGAACTGAAAGATTTTCTAATTGCTCCAAACGTTCTTGAATTCGGTGGGCGATAAAGACACCGCGAGTTTTAATACCAGCCAAGACGATTTTATTCAAATCTTTATTGCGCTCGATAATCTCATAAGTAATACGCGTAATCGCTCGTTTGACGGTCAATTCGTCTACAACTTCTTTTGTCTTCATGACAAACCTCCAAAAAGAAAAGTCTCCTTAAACAAGGAGACTTGAAATGTATAGCTAAGCTAGCCCTACTGCAAACAGTATAGACTTCACCCTTCTACTTTATCGCGCTCCTTGCCTGCCTCACGGGACAGGTTTAAAGGAATATTTAGTTATCAAATACTATAGCACAAAGCAGACTTAAAATCAAGCAAAAACTTTTGAGCCCCATCTTATAAATTGCTAAAGTCATATAACTGTGAGTACTTATCACACTCTGGATTTTTAGGATGGCAAATGGCTCTTCCAAAATAAATCATGGCCTGATGAGCTACTAACCACTGCTCCGGTGGCAAGATATCCATGACACGCTTTTCCACCTCAAGTGGCGTCGCTGATTTTTTAACGATATCATGGTGTTTGCAAATACGCTCCACATGAGTATCCACTGCAAAGGCTGGAATTCCAAAGCCTACACTCATGACAACATTAGCTGTCTTGCGACCAACACCTGCCAAACTCTCTAATTCCTCACGTGTTTGAGGGACTTGACCATCAAAATCGTCTAGTAACTGTTGGGCACATTTTTTAAGGAATTTAGCCTTATTTCGATACAGGCCCAGACGAGAAATGTGTGAGGCAATCTCATTCTCTGTCGCAACAGACATGGCTTGTGGCGTTGGAAAGACAGCAAAGAGACCCGGTGTGGCCTTATTTACCGCTGCATCCGTCGTCTGCGCTGACAACATGACCGCAACCAAGAGTTCAAAATGATTGGTGAAATCAAGACTGGGCTTGGCATCTGGAAAAAGAGCAATGATTTCTTCTAGCACCTTTCGTGCTCGTTTTTTTGACAAGACCATTATTTGTCTCCATCAAATAGTCCTTGTAAGCCAGCAAAAGGACTGTTTTCTTCTTTTTTGACTGCTTGTTGAGCTTGGTATTCTTCTTCTGTCATGATTTGCCAGTCATTTCCTGACACAAAACCTTGACCAGCTTCTTCTTCAGCCGTCAAGACCTTGATAGGAATATTAAGCAAGATATTATCTGACACGCTCTCAGCAAGGTCAAGTTCTCCATTTTCGATAGGCAAGACCAAATCATCGTCTAAAACTTCTTGATCTAGCTGGTTAGTTGCGCCTTCCATGAAAACTTCTGTGACTTGATAAGATTCAGCCAACTCAACTGGCTCCATACTGCGACTTGAAGCAAGGACAATGGTATAAGACAACTGATAATCTAAGAAATACATACGGTCTTCGTATTGGACCTTCCCAATCGCAAGGATATCTTTTACATCTAAAATTTCTTGATTGCGTGCACGCAGGTCTGCAGCTAGGTCTAAGGTTTGTTCAAAATGCAAGCCTTCAGACTGCTTACGAATTTCTTGAATATTTAATTTCATACTTCCTCCATAAAGATTTACTCTCTTGATTATACCATGAAAAGGCTACAAATCAGCACATCAAACTTTGTAATTAACATTCGATTTTTTAACATATTTACTATGATATTTTTGTTTTTTAGTGCTATACTATAGGCAATAATACAGCAGATCAAGGAGGATGCTCACATGGAAAACAAAGAACTAATTACTAATGCAACCCAACTCCTATCCGAGTTAAATAAAAGTTTCCAAAGCTGCAAACAGGGTAGGGCAGATGATATTCGACTACAAGAGCTGGTAAATACTACTCTGCAAGAGATCAAACAAGAGATCAAAAAAGTGGAAAAGTTGGACAACAGTATCTTAATTGACCTTGAGAAATTTTACAAACCTACCAGTCTTCTCATTGGACTGGGTAGCCTAAAACTAAACGATCAAGCACGCACTGCTTGGCTAAACTATGATAGATTCCATTACGAGCATGTCAAACACGTACTGACTCTTTATGGGCCTGTTTTTGGATTCTAGAGATTAGAATTGTCAGTTTTCTGTTTACAAAATATCCTGAAAAGTATAGTATAGAGATACTAATACTCGGAGGTAAGGGAGACATGAACAGCTAAGTCTATCAAATAAAGAACCTTTATTTAGTAGATCTTGTTTTTGTCTCTTTTTGTGTACTCTTTTATGCTCTTTTTCTGGCATTTTATACTCAATGAAAATCAGAGAGCAAACTAGGAAGCGAGCCACAGGTTGCTCAAAGCACTGCTTTGAGGTTGTAGATAAGACTGATGAAGTCAGCTCAAAACACTATTTTGAGGTTGTGGATAGAACTGACGAAGTCAGTAATCATATCTACGGTAAGGCGACGCTGATGTAGTTTGAAGTTAATTTTCGAAGAGTATTAATAGAGTTTTTTGACATAAACGTTGAGCTCTACTAGGTAAAGTAGAGCTTTTTGTTATGCACTATCGACATTCTAGAAAGGACAATCATATGATAAAAATCAATCACCTGACCATCACACAAAACAAAGATTTACGAGACCTTGTCTCTGAGCTAAGCATGACCATCCAGGATGGGGAAAAGGTAGCTATTATTGGAGAGGAAGGAAATGGCAAATCAACCTTGCTTAAAACTTTAATGGGGGAAGTTTTGCCTGATTTCACTATCAGGGGAGACATTCAATCTGATTATCAATCAATAGCCTACATTCCTCAAAAACTCCCCGAGAACCTGAAAAATAGGACTCTACACGACTACTTCTTTTTAGATTCTATCGATTTAGACTACAGTATCCTCTATCGTTTAGCTGAGGAATTGCATTTTGATAGCAATCGTTTCGCTAGCGACCAAGAGATTGGCAGTCTATCAGGGGGTGAAGCTTTGAAAATTCAGCTCATCCATGAGTTAGCCAAACCCTTTGAGATTCTATTTTTAGATGAACCTTCAAACGACTTAGACCTTGAGACGGTTGATTGGCTAAAAGGTCAGATTCTCAAGATTAGACAAACCGTTATTTTCATTTCCCATGATGAGGACTTTCTTTCTGAAACGGCAGATACTATTGTCCACTTGCGACTGGTTAAGCACCGTAAAGAAGCGGAAACACTAGTAGAGCATTTAGACTATGATAGCTATAGCGACCAGAGAAAGGCTAATTTTGCCAAACAAAGCAAGCAAGCTGCTAACGACCAAAGAGCCTACGATAAAACCATGGAAAAACATCGGCGAGTCAAGCAAAATGTAGAAACTGCGCTTCGAGCTACCAAAGACAGTACTGCCGGTCGCCTATTGGCTAAAAAGATGAAAACTGTCCTCTCACAAGAAAAACGCTACGAAAGAGCAGCTCAGGCCATGACCCAAAAGCCACTTGAAGAGGAAGAAATCAGACTTTTCTTCTCAGATATACAGCCATTACCTACTTCTAAAGTCTTAATCCAACTGGAAAAAGAAAATTTATCCATTGGCGAGCGAATTTTGGTGCAAGAACTACAATTAACTGTCCGTGGCCAAGAAAAAATCGGTATTATAGGGCCAAATGGTATTGGAAAATCGACCCTATTAGCCAAGTTACAGCAACTTTTTAATGCTAAAAGAGAGATTTCGCTTGGTTATATGCCACAAGATTACCACAAAAAACTGCAATTGGATTTATCACCAATAGCCTACCTCAGCAAAACTGGGGAAAAAGATGAACTTCAGAAAATCCAATCTCACTTAGCCAGTCTCAATTTCAGTTATCCAGAAATGCAGCATCAAATTCGCTTCTTATCTGGCGGGCAACAGGGTAAACTCCTTCTTTTGGATTTAGTCTTGCGCAAACCAAACTTTCTCCTGCTGGATGAACCCACACGAAACTTTTCTCCCACTTCTCAACCCCAAATCAGAAAACTCTTTGCTACTTACCCAGGCGGTCTCATCACTGTTTCGCATGACCGTCGTTTCTTAAAAGAGGTCTGTTCAATCATCTATCGCTTAACAGAACACGGTCTGGAGGTAGTTAATTTAGACAATTTATAAATTTGTAACATAGCAGATAGGTGGGGCAAAAACACAATTTTAGGAGAAAAAGAAGTAAATCTTCCCACAATAAAACGCATAATATCAAGTTTTTTGCACACCTGATATGATGCGTTTTTCAGATTTTAAAGGCTTTTTCCCAGCCTTCATTTTACATATGTTTTAAACGTTCAATCCGTTCTGAGATAGGTGGGTGGGTATAAAAGAGTTTTTGGAACCCTCCACCTTTCTTAGGATCATTGATATAAAGTGCACTGCTGGCATCATCGACAGGACGACTCATCGGTTTACTATTATCCAACTTACCTAGAGCATTAATCATCCCTTGAGGATTGCGGGTCAACTCGACACTGGAAGCATCAGCTAGGAATTCCCTCTGACGAGAAATAGCTAGTTGCACCAAGGTTGCAGCGAGAGGTGCCAGTACAATAGCTAGGAGAGAAACCACTAGCATAATGATTTCAAGACCATTTCCATCTCGATCATCGTCACTTCGTCTGCGACCTGCTCCACCCCACCACATCATACGACCTGCCATACTAGAAAGCATGGTGATAGCACTAGCAAGGGCAACAGCAATAGTCGAAATGCGGATATCGTAATTACGAATATGACTGACTTCATGTCCCATAACAGCTTCTAGTTCTTCACGATTCATGATAGCTAGGAGACCTGACGTCGCAGCAACCGCCGCATTTTGCGGGTTAGAACCTGTCGCAAAGGCATTTAAGGCTGGATCATCAATTATGAAAACACGAGGCATAGGAATCTGAGCCACCATAGCCATATCTTCCACTACATGGTAGAGGTCTGGTGCCGTTTGTTCATCAACCTCACGCGCTCCATTCATGGACATGACAATCTCTGTCGATTGAAAAATCATGGACAAGGCATAGATAAAGCCGATAATCAGTGCAATAACCAAACCACCTAGCCCAGACCTCATAAAGAGATAACCAACCGCATAGCCAACAAGAGCTAAGAGTAGGAAAAATACCAGCAACAAAATCCAGGTTCTTCGTTTATTGCTTGCAATTTGATCAAACAACATCTTAGTCACCTAAACCGCTAAAATCAACTTTAGGAACTGCCTTTTCCTCTTCTGGTGTTTGAAGGAAATCTGCTGCTTTAAATCCAAACATTCCAGCGATAATATTGCTTGGGAAAGTTTCTAATTTTACATTGTAGTTGCTGACAACACTGTTGTAGAGTTGACGAGAGTAAGAAATTTTATTTTCTGTGTTTGTCAACTCCTCTTGCAATTTAACAAAGTTGGCACTAGCTTTCAAATCTGGATAGCTTTCTGCAACTGCAAAAATACCTGAAACCTGACGAGTAAGGGCATCACTAGCTTTCATAGCTTCTGCTGGTGAAGTCGCTACCGCCACTTGGTTACGCAGTTCTGCCACCTTTTCAAGGGTAGAACCTTCATATTTGGCATAACCTTTTACAGTCTCAATCAAGTTTGGCAAGAGGTCGTTTCGACGTTTCAACTGAACATCAATCTGGCTCCAAGCCTCCTTTGTTTGCATACGATTTTTAACCAAACCGTTATAGCTAACAATCACAAAAATAACAATAAGAGCCAAAACTCCAAGAATAATCCAAGTCATGATATAAGTCCTTTCTACTTTTAGATTAGTACCAGTATATCAAATTTTTAATGATTGTGGTAAAATAAGATGATACTAAAGAAGGAAATAACTATGAAACCAGAAACATTTTACAACTTGCTTGCCGAGCAAAATCTTCCACTTTCGGACCAGCAAAAAGAACAATTTGAACATTATTTTGAACTCTTGGTCGAGTGGAATGAAAAGATTAATTTAACAGCCATTACGGACAAGGAAGAAGTTTATCTCAAACATTTTTACGATTCGATTGCACCCATTCTTCAAGGTTTGATTCCTACTGAAACTATCAAACTTCTTGATATTGGAGCTGGGGCAGGGTTTCCTAGTCTGCCGATGAAAATTCTCTATCCTAAGCTAGATGTGACCATCATTGATTCACTCAATAAGCGCATCAACTTCCTCCAACTTTTGGCTCAAGAACTGGATTTAGACGATGTTCATTTCTACCATGGACGTGCCGAAGATTTTGCCCAAGACAAGAACTTCCGTGCTCAATATGATTTTGTAACAGCTCGTGCGGTTGCCCGCATGCAGGTTTTATCTGAATTGACAATTCCTTACCTTAAAGTTGGCGGAAAACTATTGGCACTCAAGGCCAGCAATGCGCCTGAGGAATTATTAGAAGCTAAGAATGCCCTCAACCTCCTTTTTAGTAAGGTCGAAGACAATCTCAGCTACGCTCTACCTAATGAAGATCCGCGCTACATCACAGTGGTAGAAAAGAAAAAGGAAACACCAAATAAATATCCACGTAAAGCTGGCATGCCCAATAAACGCCCACTTTAATCTTTTTAGTAAAAAAATATTTACAAAGTCAGCCTCGCTCTTTTATTTTTAGGCTCGGGAAAAAATGATTTACAAAATCATCCTCGCTCCTTTATTTCTAGGCTCGGGAAAAAATGATTTACAAAATCATTTTTTTCTGCTATACTATCCTAAGCAAAGGTTTTTAATGTCATCCCGTGAGGTGACGAAGACGCAGAAATATTTGAAACTCTTTAAAGTCTAGATTTTAGAGAAGTCTTACTCTGAGGGCCTATTGCTGTAAAATAATGGGCTCTTTTTTGATGCCCAAAAGTGAGGTTTATATGAAACAAGAATCAACTGTTGATTTGTTACTAGACGTTGACCAACGTCCTTCGGTTGGCAAAGGAATTCTCCTTAGTTTCCAACACGTTTTCGCCATGTTCGGTGCAACCATCTTGGTACCCTTGATTTTGGGAATGCCTGTATCTGTTGCCCTTTTTGCTTCAGGTGTCGGGACACTCATCTACATGATTTCAACTGGTTTTAAAGTTCCAGTTTATCTAGGTTCTTCATTTGCCTTTATCACAGCAATGTCACTTGCTATGAAAGAAATGGGTGGTGATGTATCTGCTGCCCAAACAGGGGTTATCTTGACTGGTTTGGTCTATGTCCTTGTGGCTGCTGGTGTTCGTTTTGCAGGTACAAAATGGATTGATAAACTCTTGCCACCAATCATCATCGGACCTATGATCATCGTTATCGGTCTTGGACTTGCAGGTTCAGCTGTTACCAACGCTGGTCTTGTAGCTGATGGGAACTGGAAAAATGCTCTTGTAGCCGTTGTTACTTTCTTGATTGCTGCCTTTATCAATACAAAAGGAAAAGGCTTCCTACGAATCATTCCATTCCTCTTTGCCATTATCGGTGGTTACCTCTTCGCACTAACTCTTGGTTTGGTTGACTTTACACCAGTTCTTAAAGCCAACTGGTTCGAAATTCCTGGTTTCTACTTGCCATTTAGCACTGGTGGTGCCTTTAAAGAATACAATCTTTACTTTGGTCCAGAAACCATCGCTATCTTGCCAATCGCTATCGTAACAATTTCTGAACATATCGGAGACCATACTGTTTTGGGTCAAATCTGTGGCCGTCAATTCTTGAAAGAACCAGGTCTTCACCGTACTCTTCTTGGTGACGGTATCGCAACTTCAGTTTCTGCCTTCCTTGGTGGACCAGCCAATACAACTTATGGAGAAAACACAGGGGTTATCGGTATGACTCGTATCGCTTCTGTCTCAGTTATCCGTAACGCTGCCTTTATCGCGATTGCCCTTAGCTTCCTTGGTAAATTCACTGCCTTAATTTCAACCATTCCAAATGCTGTACTTGGTGGTATGTCAATCCTTCTCTATGGAGTTATCGCCAGCAACGGTTTGAAAGTCTTGATTAAAGAACGTGTTGATTTCGCTCAAATGCGTAACCTAATCATCGCAAGTGCTATGTTGGTCCTTGGACTTGGAGGAGCTATCCTTAAACTTGGTCCAGTTACCCTTTCAGGAACTGCCCTATCAGCCATGACAGGAATCATCTTGAACTTAATCTTGCCATACGAAAATAAAGATTAAGAGTCTAAGCGTACCTAATCCACTCAGACAACTGAGTGGATTTTTCGTATACCGCAATAAAAATGTTTTGACAAATTTGTTAAAATCAAAAACGCATAATATCAGGTGTTCATAAACCTTGACACTATGCGTTTGTTTATAATATTTGCTTTATTTAACTCAATCTCTTGTCTTACTTACGTTTCTTCTTCGCTTTCTTCATTTTATTCGCCATGCGTTTCATAGACTGTTTCATGGCAAATTCACCAATTTTACCTTTGAGTCCGCCACCAAACATTTGGCTCATATCTGGCATTCCTGCTCCTCCAAGAGCTGACAAGTCAGGCATACCACCTTGTCCCATCATTCCTTCAAGGGCAGACATATCCATTCCTCCCATATTTGGCATATTTTTAGGAAGGTTGTTTGGATTGATTCCCATCTGCTTCATCATCTTGTTCATATCACCAGACATGACACCCTGCATGAGCTGTTTAGCTTGGTTAAAGTCTTTGATGAATTTATTGACTTCGACAAAGGTATTTCCAGAACCTGCAGCGATACGACGGCGACGGCTTGGATTTAACAAATCTGGATTTTCACGTTCTTCAGGTGTCATTGAAGACACAATAGCACGCTTGCGCGCAATCTGACGCTCATCCACCTTCATATTTTGTAGAGCTGGATTGTTGGCCATACCTGGAATCATCTTGAGCAAGTCTTCCATTGGTCCCATGTTTTGCACCTGATCCAATTGATCGATGAAATCATTGAAATCAAAGGTGTTTTCACGCATCTTCTCAGCCATTTCAAGAGCTTTTTGCTCATCGTATTCTTGAGAAGCTTTCTCAATCAAAGTGAGCATATCCCCCATACCAAGGATACGGCTAGACATACGGTCTGGGTGGAAGGTTTCAATGTCCGTAATCTTTTCACCTGTACCAGTGAACTTGATTGGTTTTCCAGTGATGTGACGAACCGATAAAGCCGCACCACCACGAGTATCACCATCAATCTTAGTAAGGATAACCCCAGTCACTTCCAACTGAGCATTAAACTCACGCGCAACATTGGCCGCTTCCTGACCAATCATGGCATCAACGACGAGCAGGATTTCATTTGGCTGAGCCAAGGCTTTCACGTCGCGAAGCTCATTCATCAATAGCTCATCAATCTGCAAACGACCTGCCGTATCAATCAAAACATAGTCATTATGATTGGCTTGGGCTTGTTCCAAACCTTGACGTACAATCTCAACAGCTGGGACCTCTGTTCCTAGAGCGAAAACAGGCACATCAATCTGTTGCCCCAAGGTCTTAAGCTGGTCAATGGCAGCTGGACGATAAATATCTGCCGCAATCATCAAAGGACGAGCATTTTCTTCTTTCTTGAGTTTGTTAGCCAATTTACCAGCAAAAGTTGTTTTACCAGCCCCCTGCAAACCGACCATCATGATGATTGTCGGAATCTTAGGTGACTTGATAATCTCTGCTGTGTCAGAACCTAAAACAGCTGTCAGTTCCTCATCAACGATTTTAATAATCTGTTGCGCAGGATTAAGGGTATCAATGACCTCATGCCCGACTGCACGTTCACGAACTTTCTTGATAAAGTCCTTTACAACAGGCAAGGCAACGTCGGCCTCAAGCAAGGCCAAGCGAATCTCTTTGGTTGCCTCTTGGACATCAGCTTCAGAGATTTTTCCTTTTTTACGTAGATTTTTAAAGACGTTCTGCAAACGTTCTGTTAAACTTTCAAATGCCATGTTTCTTCCTCTTATTCTCTATTATCAATGCTTGTTAAAATTTCTATCTGCTCCTGCAGAAAGTTATCCTTGGGATAGCGCTCCAAAATCTGGTCAAAAATCTGACTGCGGACAATGTAGTCCGAGTACATGTGCAACTTCATCTCATAATCTTCCAGAATCTTTTCTGTCCGCTTGATATTGTCGTAAACAGCCTGACGACTGACACCGAACTCTTCAGCAATCTCAGCAAGGCTGTAATCATCAGCGTAGTAGAGCTCGATATAATTCATTTGCTTATCTGTCAAAAGCGCTGCATAAAATTCAAAGAGCGCATTCATACGATTGGTTTTTTCGATTTCCATAACTTTTATTATACCAAAAATTAGCCTAATCTACCACATTAGCAGACCAATCTGAGAAGATAGCCAGGTAAATTTGAAAAAGACGAGATCCTAGCTCCAAGTAATTTCCAATTGATAGCTAGCAAAGGGTTGTCCCTCTTGATTTTGTAGTTGATAGTCTAAATGAATCTTTTGCCCATCAACTTCATATCGGCTGGTTTGGATAACAAATTCCTGCATACCCATAGGTGTAGGAATATAGGCTAAACTATCGCTATCCTTTAGAAAGCGCATAATGGTCTTGGGATTGGAAAAACGGCTCATCACCAGTTCTTGACCATGAAATTTAATAACTACTTTTTCCTTTTCCTCATTATAGAAAAGCAGATAGCTATAATCTCCTTTTTCATGCACTTCCACATCATAAAGCTGGTCAATCACTTCCAACTGCTCATCAAACTGAATCGTATTTCGCATCCGAATCTTCACATCAAGTCCTCTTTCTTGTCTCTTGTCCTACTATTTTACCAAAAACTCTAGCTTTTTGCTATAATGGTCATATGAACGAAAAAGTATTCCGTGACCCAGTTCACAACTACATCCATGTCAATAATCAAATCATCTATGACTTGATTAATACAAAAGAATTTCAGCGTTTGCGTCGTATCAAGCAACTGGGAACTTCCAGTTATACCTTCCACGGTGGAGAGCACAGCCGCTTCTCTCACTGTCTAGGAGTCTATGAAATTGCACGACGTATCACGGAGATTTTTGAAGAAAAATATCCTGAAGAATGGAATCCTGTCGAGTCTCTCTTGACCATGACCGCTGCTCTCCTCCATGACCTTGGGCATGGTGCTTACTCCCATACTTTTGAACATCTATTTGATACAGACCATGAAGCTATTACTCAAGAGATTATTCAAAGTCCTGAGACGGAGATTCACCAAGTCCTGCTACAAGTTGCGCCAGATTTTCCAGAAAAGGTTGCCAGTGTCATTGACCATACCTATCCTAATAAGCAGGTCGTGCAGCTCATTTCTAGTCAAATAGATGCAGACCGCATGGACTATCTCTTGCGCGACTCCTATTTTACAGGTGCTTCCTATGGAGAATTTGACCTGACTCGCATTCTCCGAGTCATTCGTCCTATCGAAAATGGTATCGCCTTTCAGCGCAATGGCATGCATGCCATCGAAGACTATGTCCTCAGTCGCTACCAGATGTATATGCAGGTTTATTTCCACCCAGCAACACGCGCCATGGAAGTTCTCCTGCAGAATCTCCTCAAACGCGCCAAGGAACTCTATCCTGAAGACAAGGACTTCTTTGCCCGAACTTCTCCACATCTCCTGCCTTTCTTTGAAAAAAATGTGACCTTATCTGACTATCTGGCTCTGGATGATGGTGTGATGAATACCTACTTCCAGCTCTGGATGACCAGTCCTGACAAGATTTTAGCAGACTTATCACAGCGCTTTGTCAACCGCAAGGTCTTTAAATCCATTACCTTTTCACAAGAGGAACAAGACCAACTCGCCAGCATGAGAAAATTGGTTGAGGACATTGGCTTTGATCCAGACTACTATACTGCCATTCATAAGAACTTTGACCTCCCTTATGATATCTATCGTCCCGAATCTGAAAATCCACGGACACAGATTGAGATCTTACAAAAAAATGGTCAACTGGCCGAACTCTCTAGCCTTTCTCCTATCGTCCAATCCCTTGCTGGCAGTCGCCACGGAGATAATCGTTTCTATTTTCCAAAAGAAATGTTAGACCAAAACAGTATCTTTGCTAGCATTACCCAGCAATTTTTACACTTGATTGAGAACGATCATTTTACCCCAAATAAAAACTAGAAGAGGAAATTTATGAGTATTAAACTAATTGCCGTTGATATCGACGGAACCCTAGTCAACAACCAAAAGGAAATCACTCCTGAAGTCTTTTCTGCCATCCAAGATGCCAAAGAAGCTGGTGTCAAAGTCGTGATTGCAACTGGCCGTCCTATCGCAGGCGTTGCCAAACTTCTGGACGACTTGCAGCTGAGAGACGAGGGTGACTATGTAGTGACCTTCAACGGTGCCCTTGTCCAAGAAACTGCTACAGGACATGAGATTATCAGCGAATCCTTGACCTATGAGGATTATCTAGATATGGAATTTCTCAGTCGTAAGCTCGGTGTGCACATGCACGCCATTACCAAGGATGGAATCTACACTGCCAATCGCAATATCGGAAAATACACAGTGCACGAATCAACCCTCGTCAGCATGCCTATCTTCTACCGTACACCTGAAGAAATGACTGGCAAGGAAATCGTCAAATGTATGTTCATCGATGAGCCTGAGATTCTCGATGCTGCGATTGAAAAAATACCAGCCGAATTTTATGAGCGCTACTCCATCAACAAATCTGCTCCTTTCTACCTCGAACTCCTTAAAAAGAATGTGGACAAAGGTTCAGCCATCACTCACCTAGCTGAAAAACTCGGATTGACCAAAGATCAAACCATGGCTATCGGGGACGAAGAAAATGACCGTGCCATGCTAGAAGTCGTTGGCAACCCCGTTGTCATGGAAAATGGAAATCCAGAAATCAAAAAAATCGCCAAATACATCACTAAATCTAACGATGAATCCGGCGTTGCCCATGCCATCCGTACATGGGTACTGTAAAAGGAATAAATAGACGAAAACCGCTCGGCTGAGCGGTTTTTGATATCTAATTATATGCCCCCTGCAGGAATCGATAAATAGGAAAAACCTTACTTTAAGGCTTTTCCTATTTAAAGGGCGAAATTTGTCCTTTCTCGAACTTAGCTTTCTTCAACCCACTACAGTTGACAAAGAGCCCTTTATTCTATATTCATTGAGTGAAAATTATTCTTGAGTATTTATCATACACTATCTACACTTTTTACACCACGATTGCACTCTAATAGTACCACCACCTATATTTCTATAGCCAAAATCACTTATTGGTTTCTCAATACCACAATTCGGACATATTCTAGTTGGTTCACTTCCATTGTAACCAGTAGTTTGAATCACGACTTCTTGATCATTGCCATACATAATCATAACTCCTTAAATTTATATATTTACTAAATTAAAAATCCATTTAAGCCAACTTATAACTGAAATCGCTCTCCTTGAAGCTAATTTTTTGCTACAAACTTTATATTCCAATTCAAGTTCAAAAACTCTTTTACGATTCGGAATCTCACCTGTTTCTAAAATTTCTGTAAATAAATCTCTAAAGATTCTATGAGATAAAATTAACTTGACTAACTCTAACTGTCTTTCTTTATAACTCTTTTTAAAAACGTTCACACCAATATTAGTCAAGCCATATTTTATAACTTTATCTTCTTTTATTTTTTGAAAAAGACCTAAATATTTACCAGCATTAAAGTAATAATCTTTTTGACGACTTGTAAACTTCATCAATTCAATAATTTCATCACTTGTCATTGGATTATCATACATATTTTCCAACAAAGAAACTATTCTTTCAAAGTTATCTGCTTGTATAAATGGAACACTATCATCCACATACATATTATCGCTAATAACTTCAGTATCTTTAATGCTATCATAAACATCTTTTATTTCATCTAACGTAATAGAAGTATCTTCTAAAGAATAGTTTTTAGTTCTAACTAATTCTATAGAAGAATAATTTCCCTTCTCTTTAAAACGGTATTCCATTAAACGAAATATTTTATTTGTATAAATCGAAAATATCAAGCGTACAGGTTTATCAACCCTATTCTCCCACAATCTATAAGGATAATAAAGCTGGCGAATATGAAAGTCCTCATGCAAAACATTTTTTGCTTCTAAGATCACAACACAATGATTCGACTCAAAACCTCCATCAATTTCTATTTGCGCCCTATCAACATCTACTTTTAGTTGAACCTGACTTCTTGTATCAACTTTAAAATCAAATTTTCCTGATGACATTCTACCGTTAAAAGTTCCATATAAAACATCATCTAAATCAAGTTCAAGAAAATCTTCTAATATTCCTGAAATCTGTAATACATTTATTGCGTTTGCTTCAGAAGTAATATTATCAACATCAATAGTTTGTAAGTCAGGTAATTCAACTTTTGCCATATTTTTTACATGTTCTACCACTTTAGGTAATTCTTGATACAACAAAAAGTCACTTAAAATATACGAACCTCGGCTATCCGGTAAAATGTTAATCTTATTATTTTTTAGACTGCTCGGCAACTGTTCTGAGCTATCCCATTTTGCCATCAATCTAGGCTCTTTTACTTCCTTTATTTGCGAAGCAGAAATCTTGAAAAAACCATTATTAGATATTTCTGTTAAAATATCATACTTATCAATTAACACTTGCCAAGCGTCTGAAACTGTTATTTTTTCCATAACCTACTCTTTTTCGTAATTATAAATTAAAACCTCAGAGATTTCCCCTCTTTTATCTGCCTGACTATTTATACTTCGTTTGGCTTGCACAATTTCAATATTAAATACTTTCTGATCAGAATATAATTCCAAAATTTCAGGAGAATAAGAATTTGATTGTAAAAATCTAACTCCTCTATTATGGAGTTTTAAACACTCATCTCTAAGTTCTACTTGTTTCTCATAATCAAAACCATGTTCTGTATATCCTGTAAAACTAGAAGAAGCTGAAATAGGCATATAAGGGGGATCGAAATAAACAAATGCTCCCCTTCTTAACCTTTTTAATGCTTCTTTATAATCACCAGTTAAAAACTTAATATTCGCTGAATTAAAATAATTTGAAACAGCTTTAATAGTCACTTCATCAACAATAGAAGGATTCTTATATCTTCCATAAGGGGTATTAAAGAAACCTGCTCTATTCACTCTAAACAAACCATTATAACAAGTTTTGTTTAAATAAATAATTCTTCCAGCTTTTTTTACATTTGATAATCTTTCAAAATCTTCACTGCGATCTAAAGACCGTACCTCATAAAAATAATCTTCTGAATTTAACTCTTTATGCTCCTTTAAAGCTTCTATTAGTTCATTCGGTTTATCTTTTATAACTTGATAAACATTCATCAATTCTTGATTATAATCATTGATAATTGCCTTCTTTGGTTGAAGATGAAATAATACTGCCCCCCCACCAACAAATGGCTCAACATAAGTAGAAATCCTTTTAGGAATTAAAGGTTCAATATCTGAAATTAGTTGTCTTTTTCCACCTACCCATTTAAGAACAGGTGCAACAAGTATATTTTTTTTCATTTTTTTATATAACCTCGTTATCTTTTAATTATATCATATTTCACTTGAATCTTTCTTCTAGTACATTCCAAAACACTAAAAAATTTAAAGCAATAAATACAAAATAAAATAGACCAGTTCCCTAATCTACTTTATTCTATAATTAATGATCTTTTACTTAATTATTTACTCAAAATTTGGTCAAAAAATACTAAATTATTTTTAAAAATGAACTTGTGATGATTACCCCTAAACAAACACTTTAAATATTCTTTATTTTTCTTAATTTACTAAAAATGCCCCCTGCAGGAATCGAACCTGCAACTACTCCTTAGGAGGGAGTTGTTATATCCATTGAACTAAGGGAGCTAGATAAAAACTCTGCTGAAAAGCAGAGTTTTTTAGTCGAATTAACGACGGATTTCTTTGATACGAGCTGCCTTACCTTGAAGAGCACGCAAGTAGTACAATTTCGCACGACGTACTTTACCGTAACGAACAACTTCGATTTTTTCAACACGTGGAGTGTGGATTGGGAAGATACGCTCAACACCTACACCGTTAGAGATTTTACGAACTGTGTAGTTTTCTGAGATACCAGCACCTTTACGTGCGATAACAACACCTTCAAAAATCTGGATACGTTCACGGTTACCTTCGACAACTTTCGCGTGTACACGAACAGTGTCACCAGGACGGAATGATGGGATATCTGTACGAAGTTGACCTTCAGTCAAGCTTTGGATTAATGGATTCATTTTATTCTCCTATCTTTGTCAATCTTGAGGAACCTTCCTCAGCGGATAAACTGTATTTTTGTGCGTCCATTACACACAAGATACAGTTTACCAAATTTCCACAAAAAAGTAAAGAAATTTATAGCAGAAGTTTGTGTCTATTTTTTTGAGGTAGTAAAAAAATACATCAAAAACGGAAATGTAAAAACAAGGCTAAACAATTTTACTTGCTCAGCCTTGACATCTACTAAAATTTCTGATAGTATTAATCTTACTGATAAACAAGACCCAATTGTTTATCTTTATGAGAGGTACGTTGCTGCGTACCTCTTTTTTATTTATAAGATTATTATACAATTTTTATTACTATAAGTCAAGAGTTTACTGAGTTTATGACATTTTATTTATTGATTTTTTTGCCTGCAAATCGTTGTTTATCTCTCTGTTTTCGGCCCTTCCAAGAAGCATTTACAATCGCCCCTAAACTTCTTGGAGCTTGATCGATCTTTTTGCGTACTTTTGCACTACTCATTCCTTCTGAGTGGTATTTTTCATATTCATTTCTCCAATTACCAAAAAATAAATCTCGCAGTTCTTGATTGTAAGACAACAAAATAAGATGGGACATAGCATCTGCATGATTTAATGACCAATACATTCCTCTATTTTTCATCCGATAACTGATTTTACGATGCTGACTTTCCATAATTCCTAAACTTGCTGTATCTAGGTTCCTCTGTTCAGGAGGTTGCGTATATTTAAAATTTCCAAGGATTCTATTCTTAAAAACCTTAAAAGTATCAATCTTCTTTTCGTTCTGATTAAGTAGGACGAGTGATTCTAGTGTATCAATAGCTGTGTTCAGTGTCTTCTTGCAATGGCTATCTATGGCTTTCATAAATTGCTCTAGTAGCTCTACAGAATACGGTTTGACCAACTTTTTTATTTCTTTGTTTAGATGGTATCGATCCCAAAAATGTTGATGATGCTTTATCCCTAGATCGTGTGATATTTCCTTAAATAAATGTGTAGTATATCCGTGACCCATATCTGAATTTGTCACAAGTAGAGTATCTGACGTAATTTTAAAATGATTATAAATATAATCTACTACTCTTTTTCTTGCTGTTCGATTACTGGATGATACAATTTCGACCTTATTTTTTAAAATTTTCCTCTTTCCGTACACCTCCGTTCCGGTATGGATGACAAAATGAGATAACTCTTTATTCTGTTGTTCCTTTTCACGTCCACTGACCTTTATCCAGACACCATCTCCTTCAAGATAAATAACAGGAGCCTCAATTTTTTTGACAGGTACTTCATCGCTATAGAATCGATAATCTTCTTTCTCATTTAACAACTGACTTGCTAGCTTTATTGCTTTTAACACCGTGTCTTTAGTGATATAAACCTGGTACATTAGTTCAATGACTTCCACTACTTTTCGATATGGTAACATTGTAGCTAGTTTTGTGATCTGATATAGCAATTCTTTGGAATAGGCAATACGTTTCTCTAGACCTAATTTCTCATCTACTGGAATTCTACATTTCCCATTCTTATACCAGCGCCTTCTTGAAAAAGTTACCTGGCCAAACGTAAAAGTAACGGTTCTCTCAGCATAGTTTACAAATTTGTACCCTCTAGCTCTCATTGTGGGTGCGATATAGTTGTCATAGTCACTTACAAATTTATGAAATTCTTGTAAATTTTTATCTTTAAATTTCTCTACAAATTCTCTTTCATCAATAATTTTTGTATCCAAAATAAAAACACTCCCAACTAAAATCATAATAAAAAAGTATAGAGATTTTAGTTCAGGAGTTCAAATATTTTTTGTCAGCAAAGATAAAAGCCTTCCCTTATTATTGGGAAGGCTTTTTTGAACATAAATGTAATTATGTTTATAATTATAATTATAGCGATAAACTTTCGATAAGTTTATCAAGGTAATCTGATGCAGATTTTGCGCCGGCTGCTTTAGCAATTTTATCTAATTTTTTCCGATTGCTTGGTTTCAAAGTAAACTGGAATTGCTTTTTGCGTTCAAAGCTTTCAAAGTTGGCTACATCTGAAATCTGCTCAGGTTGATGGGCTGCTTCAATAATCTGCGAAATCTCTTTTTCTTTTGGTGTGAATGCCATAACAATCTCCTTCTAATTATATTTATAATTGTATTTGTGTTTATAAATATAATTATATTGTATCATAAATTTTTGAAAAAGTCTGCTCAAGTTCAGTGAAAAACTTTTTGTGTTTTTGATAAAGCTCTGGATTTTCCTCCATATCTGCAATAGAGATTTTATCAATCGTGGAATGATTGAACAACTCTTTTGCTGGTACAATTCCTAGAAGGTTATCTGTTCCCTTTTCTTTAGCTTCAAGCCCCAGGGCTTCCAGTAACTCTCTTGATGACCCATAGTTTGGTCGGATCATATTTGCTAGAAAATATAACTCAGCAGTAATGTATGATTCCCTTGTACGATAGTCGATTACATCCTTTCTGAATGCTTCTAACCGAGTTGATAAATTGAATTTAGCATTATAACCAAACTCTGAAGGAGTCAAGGGACTAATAATAGCGTGACTGACCGCAACAGCATTTTTAGTAGCTGTCGCAAAATCTGGCCTACAATCAATCAAAATATAGTCAAATTGATCCAACTTCTTCTTTTCGTAGTTGTCCTCTAGCCAAAGATAAAGTAACATATTTTTCTTATCGCTGTTCTCCAGATCTCTTTCCACCGTGTCAAGCTGAACTGAACCAGGAATTAGACTAATATTTTCCTTGACTTGCTTAATATCCACATCGCCACCTTTAAAAGCATTAGCAATTGTATTCTTGCTCTCATAGATATTGTAACACTGAGTCAAATTACACTGATGATCTAGATCAATCAAAAGCACTTTATGACCTTTCTTGGCAAGCCATTCAGCATAATTAAAAGTTAAAGTTGTTTTCCCAACACCACCTTTGATAGCGGCAAATGTGATAATCTTCATTCTATTTCTCCATCCATTTTTCTATATTTCTATTATACCATTATAATTATATTTGTCAACATGTTTATAATTATATTTATAATTATTTTACAAGAAAGTTTCTCTTTCCTTACGCTGCTCCACATTTTTCTCAATGTCTTGATGTAGCTTATAATCTTTTGTAATTGTTTCTACTCGTTGATACAAAGCCTGGCGCTCAAAGGTCGCCTCTTTAACAAGTTTATCAATCTCAGCTTTACGAGTGCTAGGATCTACCCTCAAGTCTTTCAGAATAGAAACAGCTAGTTTCACTTCCTGAGGATCGCTTGATTCCAATGCAAGAAATGCAGACTGAATTTTATTAAGCTCACCCAAACGTTGATCTAGTTTATCAAGCAAGTTATCTACTTCTTCCAGTTCCTCTTCAAAACGATTTAACAATTCATCAAATTGCTGTCCTTCTGTCACTCCATGAGCAGATAGATAATTATATTCACGAACAAGCTGATCCAAACTGGAGATTTTCGGATTTTTCCGGACAATCATTTCTCCGTTATCATACGACAACTGAGAAGCGACTGTTTCTCCCTTCATGTACCGATTCTTATCAGCGTGTTCAGGATTAACAAAATAGTAGAAATCATTTTTTCTGATAAAAATTTCATAAGAGCCATCTTCTGCTTTTTCAATCTGATGAGCTGGAATAAGAATGGTTCCCTTATTTCTAATCCCAAATTCCATTTCAAGATAGAGTCCATTTTTTGTTTCTTCCATCACCTGCCATTCTTCAACTGTGATTCTCATTTCAAAATCATCTTCTCGTTCTGCTACCATTTTTTCATATTCGGATTTAATTTCATCGACAGAAAAAGTCACCTCGTTAGCAACCACTCTCTCAGAAATTTTCTCTAAAGAATAATTTCCTTTTTTTGATAACGTGCGATCCCTAACATTTCTTGTTTGATCCTGGTCAGTTAAACGATATTTTATTTCCTTCCCTGAAGTATCAACTATTAGATTTAAAGCTCGTGCCTTGATCTTAAAATCCTCTAAAGAGATTGAGTGTTTCAAAAGAAAATCTATGCGTGATTTGATTTCATAACGAAAAGAGTTCTTTTGTCGATAGGCATGATAGGTTTTTCGATTAGTCCATAATCTCTCTTTGAGAATTTTAGCTCCAGCTAAATCCGCATACTTATCTGAAATATTCTCTAAACTTTTTTTCGTTCCTTTCTGCCAACGAAACTTTTTTAATGTAACAGAATTAGTGGAATTGAAAATGATGTGATTGTGAATATGACCCTTATCCATGTGAGTCGCTATGACAAATTCATGTTGTCCGCCAGTTAATTCTAGAATCGTTTTTCGACCAATCTCATGAATTTCTTGTGGACTTAAATCATCTTCTGGTGAAAATGATTGGATGATGTGGTGAGCCAAAACACGATTTGAATTGTGAATGTCAGATCGTTCTTTTGTCCCTGCTCGTTGAGCCGCATTCTTTTTGGTCAAAAGAAATTCTTCTGTGGCTGTGCTGGCATCTGTAATTCCATAAGTAGATACAAGTTGCTTGACTACTCGGCCATCTTTAACCACTGCTGGAAATTCAAACTGTTCATCTTGTTCTAAAAAACTCGTTTTAGATGGATTCTCGATATAGCGTAAAGCATTATTTAAACTTTTTGTATCAGTCAGCTCGACCGTCTTTGCTTCATCCTCAATATATTTTGTAGACCGTCCTAAAGAAGCTACACCCTTTATCTGAAGAACCTTTGTTACAACCATCGCTCTTGTTCCTTTGTTTGATTTTCCTGTTTTTGGATAAATTGGCTGACTGTATCTTTCAAATGTTTCTGCAATTCAAGAATCTGACTCAATTCATTTAGACTAGCCTGATTATCTTCGTTTACTTTTTTTGCGACCTGATTAATATTGACCCCTATCCGATTTATTTCCTTACGTAATTCTTTCAATTCTTCAAATTTTAAAATATTGACTTCTCCCATAATCAATAGGATTCGGGCAAAGGTATTAAAATTTGGCATTCCAGATTCTGCAACCTTTGTTGAAATAAACCGTGCCTCTTCTTCCGTTAAACGAATTTTTTTCTGAATCATTCGTTTTCGTTTTTCTCTATTTTTCAAAAAATCTTCACCTCTCTTCTGCTATTTTCTCTTGAGGGGCTCAGCCCCCTTTTCTTCTGGCAAGCATAGCACTTGGGTACCCAAATGCTGTTTTTAAAAAGGTCAAAGTTAGTCAGGGTGCCATCCCTGACTATTCTTGACTTTTTAAATCTTTGGGGAAATCCCCAATCCCCTAATCCCTGCAAGCAGGAATGTTATCCTATCACGAGGGAAAAGTTTGACTAAATTTTTAAGTCTTCCAGTAGAAGTTCCATTGTATCAACCATCTCCATTTTAAGAATTTCGTCTTTTAGTTGTTCAAATCGTTCATCACTCATCCCCTCAATTTCTTTAAGTGCAATGGGATACATTTCTACTTCTTCTAGCTCATAGTTTGTTTTGATTCGCATATCTCTACGAAGAATGTAGAGGCATTCTTTACGAGAAATATGCTGGTTGACTTCATTCACTTTTGGCGAATCTGTAGACTCATTCTCAAAAAATATCTCCATTAAAATATCAAAAGTTTCTTGTTTTAGATGTTCAATCATCTTCTGTTTCTCCTTTTTTGTTTTTCTTCCGACGGGTTAGTGCCTCCATTAGTGAGGGCTGCTCAGAGACTTTTTTTCTTCTACCTGCTTTACAACTTCCGCCTTTTGATTCCCCAACTGCTCAGATTTTTCTTTTGCCTGTTGGAGTTTATCAGCAAACTTATCTTTCGTCACAGTTTTATTTTTCACTAATTCTAACTTAGCATCCATCCGATCAATCAAACTTTTTGCTTCCTTCTGAACAACCTGCAGTTGTTCTACCATATCTTCAAAACCATTTTTATCTTTTGCCCAAATAGCCAAATATCCAAAACTGTAGCTACTCGTATCGAAACCAAAATGATTAGCCACGACATAAGCGACACTTTCAGCTTGTAATTCTTGCTTACGATATTGGTCGTCCCCATATTGGGCATTGCTTCCTCTATGTAAATCTGCATGAGCCATTTCATGAAAAATGGTTTTTAAAATCTGTTCTTGACCCTTTAATTCTTTTGAAATAACAATTCGATTTTCATCTGGAGAGTAATAACCATTTGTGCTCTCTCTTTTAATTTCTTCAAAACTGATAGGAATCTGATTATCCATTGAAACAGCTTTGGCTGCTCGGTATAAATCTTCATAATCTTTAACATCTCCAGTCAATTCATTAATTGCTTTTGGCAATTCTTTTCCTTCTGTTTGAGATACATCAAAGACATTCCCTAACTTGAATCGAGTAACTGTGACTTCCTTCTCTTCCATTTCATTCTCAGATGGAGAAAAACTCAACTCATTTTGATTATCAGAAATCTTAGTTTTCACTTGATACGGAACCCAGATTTTCAGAGCTTTTGAGCCCTTTTTAACTGTTCTTTCAAAATCCGTTTTCCATTTATTAAAACTTGCAACACGGGAAACATTAGGATTTTGCATCTTCAGCAAATGAATATTGTTGAGTGAGTAGTTGTGAAACTTACTCATCGTATCCAAGAACGATTTAAACTGTTCTGAATCTAAATAGTTCTTCATTCCCTCTTTCAAGTGTTCAGCTAAAGCTTTTGTATCTTTATTTGCGACTAACTGGGAAATGGTTTGTTCTGAACTTTTAACAGTAATTGCATCGGTTATAATAGCTCCAGTTTCCGCTTCAGGATCTATCCTTCTTTCTCGTTCTTCCTGTTTTTGATGAAGGTTAGAAGTAGCATTGTATGGATCTGTTCCCTGCAACATCTCATCAGAATTGGAAATACCATCACCATCCAAATCACGATCCCTCTCATCTTTTCGGTTATACTGATAAATTTTTTCGTATGGATTATCTGGTGTATTTTGCGAATCTTTGACTTGTGATTTCTCAAATTCTTCTCGAACTGTGGCAATCGTTTGTTCAACTTTTTCTGATAAACTTTTGATTTCTTTTTGCCATTTTTCTACAAGAGCTACTTGTTCCATAGGTGAGTCCTTGACTCCCAACTTCTCAAACCAAGCAGATAGATTTTCGACCTCAACACTATCCATTCCATCAAAAGAGATAAATCCAAGACGAGCATCATGACTACTATCTGTAAATCCAATTGGACTATTTTCCAAATCTCCAAATGGGAGTTGGGATAGAAGTTGATCTGCGTAAAGAGTATCTTCTAAAGCGTAACTTAACTGAGAAAGATCTAACTCACTCGCCAATCTCTCCAGATGATACTGAGTGAATATTGCCCCATCTATCTTCATCAACTCTGGATGCTCTCGCATTTCTCGTGTTCCAAGTCTTTCTTTATGAGCGATGGGGTTAATCTCCTCACCAATATTGTAACGGATACCATCCTGAATCAGTTCACCATCGGGAGCGTAGATACTAAACTGGAGCTTAGTTGGAGAGATATAGGCTTCTGGATGATCACCAGTCACTTGTTTTAGCCCTTCCTGATGTAGCTGATAGAAGCTCTGATTGGCCTTGTATAGCTCTCTAGCAAATTCTTGATACGAAATCAGCTCTGTTTCTTTAAAGGGCAATTTAGGCCCATCTGGACGCTCCTCAGACCATTGAAGGCGTACATGGTAGTTTTCCTTATAGATATGATCTTGTTTCCACTCTTTATAAAAGTCCGAATTTGTATCTAGGAGATGATCTTCTCCTGCTGCAGCAACAATCTGATTAAATTTATCATTGTACTGTTTCGCATAGTCAAGATACTGATTCCAGGCTTGATGAAATTCTTCTGGAGTTTTTGAGATGTCATTTGGCACACCTAAATTATAGACAGTATCTAGGACTTGAGTAAAGGTGGCTGAATCAAGTGAGGTTTTATTCAGTGTGTTCTCTGGCGTTGTTTGTTCAATTTCTTTAGTTGTATCAGGCTTGATTTCTTCAAATAAACCATCTTTCAAAATGGTTTGCAACTCATTACCTCTATCCTTGACATAATCCTCATTGATAGATAACTGTTCAATATGGCCATCACGTTCACGGAAAACACCAAGAATAACTTTTTCCTTAGTTTTCTCTACATCAACTCTTAGATCTCTCTTAATTTTCATGAGAGATGCAGGGACACGTTCATCTCCTATTTCTTTGAAAAGAAGTAAGAAATCCTCGTCTTTACTCTTAATAGCTTCTGAAAAGTTAAGTCGTTGTGCAATTCTTACTTCATCTAAGTTATCCAAAACAAACGATTTAGGATCAAGAATATCCTCTAACATAGGAATAACTTGTAATTTTTCTTTTAGACTATTACTAACCAGTATTTGATTATAGTCTCCCCTTCCCTCAGCAAAATCGACTACAAAATCTCCAGCATTTCTACCTGGAACAACTGGCCTGATTCCTGTTAAGTGTAAAAAGTTTTCTCGTTTAAAATTAACATCTAGCAAACTCACCTCTCCATTATCGGAATAGAAATAATAGATTTTACTATTCGCTAATTCCTCTAAATACCATTGAGATGATTTCTGAATAGAACCAGCGTACTGATTCATTCTTTTCAAATCATCAGATGTAATTGGATGGTATTTCGATTGTCTTCGTTGCACTTCCTCAAAAGTTGTGCTAAAATGTAAGTAACGATAGGGTGATGTCGGGTGACTGGCAACAGTTTGCTCAAAGGTTGCTGATAATTCAGCTTCAGGTTTGGCACTGCCTACAGCATCATGCTGTGAATAGCCCTCTCCACCACTGGCCCTATCATTCAAGCGCTCCTGACTTTGTTCAGGGGCTTTTTCTATATACTCCAGTATTTGTGCATCTAAACGATCAATTTCTTTTCTGATAGACGTCGTACTATCCGCAAAATAAGCATCCCTTTCCAATCTAGTACGTTTTGCGAATAACTTGTCTAAATCAGTCGTTATAAATCGTGACATTTCTTTTTCAAATTGCCATGCCTGTAGTTCATGGTTAATGCCTAAATCTTCCCGAATTTTTTCTGCTAATTCATCTTCCCATTTTCTATGTAATTCCCAAACTAGCTCTAATGGATTATTAAAAGATTTTTCATTTTCTACCGATACAGCTGATGAATCAACTAATGACTGTTGATTCTGGGTTCTCAAGGCATCATTCCAGTCTGTCTTCTCCTGACTTTGCTCAGGGGCTTTTTCTATGTACTCCAGTATTTGTGCATCTAAACGATCAATTTCTTTTCTGATAGACGTCGTACTATCCGCAAAATAAGCATCCCTTTCCAATCTAGTACGTTTTGCGAATAACTTGTCTAAATCAGTCGTTATAAATCGTGACATTTCTTTTTCAAATTGCCATGCCTGTAGTTCATGGTTAATGCCTAAATCTTCCCGAATTTTTTCTGCTAATTCATCTTCCCATTTTCTATGTAATTCCCAAACTAGCTCTAATGGATTATTAAAAGATTTTTCATTTTCTACCGATACAGCTGAGAAAGAATCTGATAAATTGGGATATAAACTATCTGCGATTTGTGGAGTAAATTGGCTGGTTGGTCAGTTGTTTAGGTGGCAATCTTTAGTGTTTGAAATGATAGCGTGTGCCATTTTGATTAAAAAAATATCAGCAATACTTGAAATTAGTTCAAACTGCATAGAGAGAGAGTTAGATATATTTGATTGGAAAAAAATGATATACTATAGTTATTGACTAGAGATATACTCATTTTTAAAAGGAGTATAAAATGTTTTTTAGAGAATTGGAGAATGGAAAATATAGATATTATGAAAAATATTTTGATTTAGAAGAGAATAAGTGGAAACAAGTTTCTATAACTTTAACTTCTAAGACAAGGCAAGCTCAGAAACAAGCAAGAATCTTGCTGGATGAGAAAATAGAAAAAAAGAGGGAGAAAATAGAAAAGAAGAAGGAAGTAGTTAGGGATATTACCGTTAAACAAGCTTACGAAGAATATTTGAAAATTCGTGAAACAGAATTAAAAAGAAGTACGTTTAAGTCTCAGAAATATACTATTATAGGTGAAGTCAGAAAGTTAGAGAATTACTTATTAGTAGATGTTACAAGTCATATAGTTCAGAATATATTGTTGGAGCTGGAATGTTCTGCGGTTCATAGAAAAAATAAGAAAGTTTTATTGAATCTGTTTTTTAAGTATTGTTTAGATGTTGGTTATATAATTGAGAATCCTGTTGAAAAGGTTGTTTTACCAAAAAGAAAAAAGAATGTAAGAGAGATTAGGAGAAAACAAAATAAGTATTTAACAAGGGTTCAAATGTTTCAGTATTTGAATTTTTTAGAAAAGGAGGAAAAGAATCAACGAGTGCGTTTAATTGTTGAATTCATGTATTTGACAGGCTTGCGGTTTGGAGAAGTCTTGGCTTTGACTATAGACGATATTGATTTTGAGAATAAAACGTTAGAAGTTAAACATACATTACATACAAGCGGAAGTAAGGCTGAGATATTCTTAGATAGTCCTAAGAGCTTAGCTTCTTATCGAGTTGTTGGTATTAGTGATCGAGTAGTAAGTATTATAAAAGAGTATCTTCTTTTAGAAAGTGAAGGAAGATTCATATTTACGAAAAATGGAACTCCTTTTATGATTACAGGTTTTAATAACTTTTTAAAAAATAGTTTTAAAAAAAGTAGAATTGAAAAAGAAGAAGATTTTGTATTAACTACTCATGTTTTTAGACATTCTCATATTAGCTTACTTGCAGAATTAGAAGTTCCGATTAAAGCAATTATGGAGCGAGTTGGTCATACGAACGAGAAAATGACTTTGGGAGTTTATACTCATGTTACTGAGAAAATGAAGTCAAATATAACTGAAAAATTGGATAAATTGGATTTAAAAGACTAACCAAAAAGTAACCAAGTAATGGCTGGAAGTGGTAAAAACTGTCTATAATGTTTGAGGTAAGAATTTTTGGAAATAGTCTTTCTGTCTATAATTGACGGTATTTGTCTAGCTTTTATTGAGGGAAATTGTTATAATAGTAGTAATTTAATAGATGGAGTTGAGTTTTGAAGAAAAACTTTCGTGTAAAAAGAGAGAAAGATTTTAAGGCGATTTTCAAGGAGGGGACAAGTTTTGCCAATCGCAAATTTGTTGTCTACCAACTAGAAAACCAGAAAAACCATTTTCGAGTAGGTCTATCAGTTAGCAAAAAACTGGGGAATGCCGTCACTAGAAATCAAATTAAGCGACGGATTCGGCATATTATCCAGAATGCAAAAGGGAGCCTAGTAGAAGATGTCGATTTTGTTGTCATTGCTCGAAAAGGGGTTGAAATCTTGGGATACGCAGAGATGGAGAAAAATCTACTCCATGTATTAAAATTATCAAAGATTTACCAGAAAGGAAATGGGAGTGAAAAAGAAACTACAGTTGACTAGTTTGCTAGGACTGTCTCTATTGATCATGACAGCCTGTGCAACAAATGGGACAACTAGCGATATTACAGCCAATTCGGCTGATTTTTGGAGTAAATTTGTTTACTTCTTTGCGGAAATCATTCGCTTTTTATCGTTTGATATCAGTATCGGAGTGGGGATTATTCTCTTTACGGTCTTGATTCGTACAGTTCTCTTGCCAGTCTTTCAAGTGCAAATGGTGGCTTCTAGAAAAATGCAGGAAGCTCAACCACGCATTAAGGCGCTTCGAGAACAATATCCAGGTCGAGATATGGAAAGCAGAACCAAGCTAGAGCAAGAAATGCGTAAAGTCTTTAAAGAAATGGGTGTCAGACAGTCGGATTCTCTTTGGCCGATTTTGATTCAGATGCCGGTTATTTTGGCCTTGTTCCAAGCTCTATCAAGAGTTGACTTTTTAAAGACAGGTCATTTCTTATGGATTAACCTTGGTGGTGTGGATACAACTCTTGTTCTTCCGATTTTAGCAGCAGTATTCACCTTTTTAAGTACTTGGTTGTCCAACAAAGCCTTGTCTGAGCGAAATGGCGCTACGACGGCGATGATGTATGGGATTCCAGTCTTAATCTTTGTTTTTGGGGTCTATGCTCCGAGTGGAGTAGCGCTCTACTGGGCAGTGTCCAATGCATATCAAGTCTTGCAAACCTATTTCTTGAACAATCCATTCAAGATTATCGCAGAACGCGAGGCGGTAGTACAGGCACAGAAAGATTTGGAAAATAGAAAAAGAAAAGCCAAGAAAAAGGCTCAGAAAACGAAATAATAAGGAGGGATCTGGTAATGGTAGTATTTACAGGTTCAACTGTTGAAGAAGCAATCCAGAAAGGATTGAAAGAGTTAGATATTCCAAGAATGAAGGCTCATATCAAAGTCATTTCTCGTGAAAAAAATGGATTTCTTGGTTTATTTGGTAAAAAACCAGCCCAGGTTGACATTGAAGCTATCAGTGAAACAACTGTTATTAAAGCAAATCAGCAAGCTGTAAAGGGTGTTCCTAAAGAAATTAATGAACAAAATGAACCAGTTAAAACAGTCAGTGAAGCGACCGTTGATTTGGGTCATGTTGTAGAAGCAATTAAAAAGATTGAAGAAGAAGGCCAAGGGGTTTCTGATGAAGTCAAGGCTGAAATCTTGAAAAATGAAAAACATGCTAGCACTATTTTGGAAGAAACAGGTCATATTGAAATCTTAAATGAAATGCAAATTAAAGAAGCTACGATGCATGAACAAGTAGAAGAGCCTTCAGGTGTCAAGGAGCTAGAAGAAGATGAGCATCAAGAATTAGAAGACTTGGGCTTGAAAGTTGAACCGAGCTTTGATATTGAACAAGTAGCTACGGAAGTAACGACTTATGTTCAAACAATTATTGATGACATGGATGTTGAAGCCACACTTTCAAATGATTATAACCGTCGTAGCATCAATTTACAAATTGACACCAACGAACCAGGTCGTATTATCGGTTACCATGGTAAAGTCTTGAAGGCCTTGCAACTATTGGCTCAAAATTATCTTTATAACCGCTATTCAAGAACCTTCTATATCACTATTAATGTCAATGATTATGTTGAACACCGTGCAGAAGTCTTGCAGACCTATGCTCAAAAATTGGCGACTCGTGTTTTAGAAGAAGGACGTAGTCATCAAACAGATCCAATGTCGAATAGTGAGCGCAAGATTATCCATCGTATTATTTCACGTATGGATGGCGTGACTAGTTACTCTGAAGGTGACGAGCCAAATCGCTATGTCGTTGTAGATACAGAATAAGTAAAATCAGGTTTATCCTGATTTTTTGCTAGCTGGAGGAGATTAAACGGATGTTAAATGAAATAAGAAATTATCTAGAATTTGCTGGTTTGCAGTACCGTAATCCTGATAAAGCAGGAGAAGAGCGAGAAAAAATGCTGGAATTCCGCCACAAAGGTCAAGAGGCACGAAAGGCTTTTACAGAACTGGCCAAAGTCTTTCAAGCAAGCCATCCAGAATGGCAACTCCAACCGACTAGCCAGTGGATGAACCAAGCGCAGCATTTGCGACCACATTTTTGGGTTTATCTACAGAGAGACGGACAAGTGACAGAACCTATGATGGCTTTACGTTTGTACGGAAGTTCTTCTGATTTTGGAGTCTCACTAGAAGTCAGTTTCATCGAGCGCAAAAAAGATGAGCAAACTATAGGCAAGCAGGCCAAGGTCTTAGAAGTTCCAGTGGTAGAAGGGATTTATTATCTAGTCTACTCTGATGGTCAAAGTCAACGGTGGGAGGCGAACGAAGAGAATCGTCAGGTCTTAGTTGAGAAGATAGGCAGTCAAGAAATCCGAAAAGTGTTAGTTAAAGCAGATGTTTCTTTTATAGAAAATCAATCATTAGAAGTGATTTTAGAAAAATTAGATGAAGCTTATAAGCGCTTATTTCCCTATTATCAGGCGACTAGAGGGTAGAAATCAGGAGACTTATCTAGCGTCGAATTGTTTAATTGCTATTCTATGTATTTTTTCATATAATAGTAAAATAGAATGTGTGATTCAATAATCACCTCAAATAGAAAGGAAATTCTATGTCAAATCTATCTGTTAATGCAATTCGTTTCCTAGGTATTGACGCTATCAACAAAGCTAACTCAGGTCACCCAGGTGTGGTTATGGGAGCAGCTCCGATGGCTTATAGCCTCTTTACAAAACAACTTCGTATCAATCCAGCTCAACCAAACTGGATTAACCGTGACCGCTTTATTCTTTCAGCTGGTCATGGTTCAATGCTTCTTTATGCCCTCCTTCACCTTTCTGGTTTTGAAGATGTCAGCATGGATGAGATTAAGAGCTTCCGTCAATGGGGTTCAAAAACACCTGGTCACCCAGAATTTGGCCATACAGCAGGGATTGATGCTACGACAGGCCCTCTAGGACAAGGGATTTCAACTGCTACTGGTTTTGCTCAAGCAGAACGTTTCTTGGCAGCCAAATATAACCGCGAAGGCTACAATATCTTTGACCACTATACTTACGTTATCTGTGGAGACGGAGATTTGATGGAAGGTGTCTCAAGCGAGGCGGCTTCATACGCAGGTTTGCAAAAACTAGACAAGTTAGTTGTCCTCTATGATTCAAACGATATCAACTTGGATGGTGAAACCAAGGATTCCTTTACAGAAAGCGTTCGTGACCGCTACAATGCCTACGGATGGCATACTGCCTTGGTTGAAGATGGGACAGACTTGGAAGCTATTCATGCTGCTATCGAAACAGCGAAAGCTTCAGGCAAACCATCTTTGATTGAAGTGAAGACTGTCATTGGATATGGTTCTCCAAACAAACAAGGAACTAATGCTGTACACGGTGCTCCTCTTGGAGCAGATGAAACTGCAGCAACTC
>CAUUIG010000004.1:0-34819 GCA_963545095.1 uncultured Streptococcus sp. | reverse complement strand
CTTTACCTCCCATTCTGCCCATAACGGTGTCCATTTCCAGCCAGTAGTTCAGTTGGTTAAGAGCTAAATAATTTTGGAAATCCTCATAGGAACGGCCTTTTTTGGCTTCTTTAGGAATGGAAGGTAGCTTACTTTTCCGTCTTGCTTTGAATTTAACAGCTCTGGCTAGGTCAATAGGAGCGATAGATAGGTATCCTTTTCGGATATGTCGATAGACAGTTGAAAAGCTAACATCAAGGTTGTGAGTTTTCAGAATATGATAGATGTGTTGTCCCTTTTTAACCCCATCAGAAATGACTTTGTCCATGTCCCAGAAGGTCTGAGAATTAAGAGGAGTTCCTTCACGAGATTCAACAAGAGTTTGTTCGTATTGTTTTTGAGCTTGTTTAGCGAGGTAGAAAATTTTTTTAAATCCACAATTTTGTCTTCTTTTAGGGCATCCATTACAAACAAAGGGAGCTTTATCGAGTAGAGGGCAGGGAAGGTTGTTAGAGGTAGAGTCTCGGACTTGTTTGTTTCGCTTGACTTATTTAGAAACAGTGGTCGGGTCTTTTAGAATAAGTTGCCCGATAGCTTTGAAGGTTTCACCGCGCTCTAAGCCTAATTGGATATCATTACGGTCTGAAAGGGTAAGGTGTTTATGTTTTGTCATAGTGGACCTCATTTCTAACTCAAACGTCTCATACTTAATTCCACCATAAAAATCCGTTTTAGACTAATTTCCACTTTGGTTGGGCAAGTGGAAGTTACTTTGAGAAGTTACCTTTAGAAAAATATTTTTCATATCTATTGACTTTTTGGGGTAAAATTTGGTATGATAGTAGGCGGTATTGTTTACCCCATTTGAAAGGCCCCGGAACCTTCCAAATACTTTTCGATGGGAAGGAACACCCATCACCGTAAACAAAAATCGAACTATATATAGGAGAAATCATGAACAAAACAACATTTATGGCTAAACCAGGCCAAGTTGAACGTAAATGGTACGTAGTTGACGCAACTGATGTACCACTTGGACGTCTTTCTGCAGTAGTTGCTAGCGTACTTCGCGGAAAAAACAAACCAACATTTACACCACACACTGATACAGGTGACTTCGTAATCGTTATCAATGCTGAAAAAGTTAAATTGACTGGTAAAAAAGCAACTGATAAAATCTACTACACTCACTCAAACCACCCAGGTGGATTGAAATCAATCTCTGCTGGTGAACTTCGTTCTAAAAATGCAGTACGTTTGATCGAGAAATCAGTTAAAGGTATGCTTCCACACAATACTCTTGGACGCGCTCAAGGTATGAAGTTGAAAGTATTTGTTGGAGCTGAGCACACTCACGCTGCACAACAACCAGAAGTTCTTGATATTTCAGGACTTATCTAAGGAAAGGAACAATAAAGTATGTCACAAGCACAATATGCAGGTACTGGACGTCGTAAAAACGCTGTTGCACGCGTTCGCCTTGTTCCAGGAACTGGTAAAATCACTGTTAACAAAAAAGATGTTGAAGAGTACATCCCACACGCTGACCTTCGTCTTGTCATCAACCAACCATTCGCAGTTACTTCAACTGCAGGTTCATACGACGTTTTCGTTAACGTTGTAGGTGGTGGATACGCTGGTCAATCAGGAGCTATCCGTCACGGTATCGCTCGTGCCCTTCTTCAAGTAGACCCAGACTTCCGCGATTCATTGAAACGCGCAGGACTTCTTACACGTGACTCACGTAAAGTTGAACGTAAGAAACCAGGTCTTAAGAAAGCTCGTAAAGCATCACAATTCTCAAAACGTTAATCAATACGATTATATCAACGTTTCAAAGCACTTTGCAAAGATTTTGCAAAGTGCTTTTTTGTCGATTTTTGAGCTAGAATAACTTTGTGATAACCTTCTGATAACCTCTTCAAAATTTTAAAAATCATAATTCTATTTTGCTTTATTGAGATAATCTGCAAATTTGTCAATAGAGTTTTTCTCACCAGTTTTCGTGGTGTGAGTATAGACATCTAATGTCATCTGACTGCTTGCATGACCGAGACGTTTTGATGTATTAGAAGGATCGATTCCAATTTCAGACATAAGTGTTGCATGTGTATGTCTAAACCCATGTGGGCTAATTGGTTTTAATTTATGCTTTTTAATAATTCGATTCAGTACGTTATTAATGTAATCAGCATGCAAAGGTTCAATTTTGTCATTACTTGATATGTAAGAGAACATATATTCGTTACTAATATTCAGCTTGGTAAGAGGAAACTGAGATTGTTCTTTCAGATAGAAATTTCTCCATTGCTTAATAATATCGATTGTCTCATCATCAAGATAGATTGTACGAACTGAAGATTCATTCTTTGTGCTCTTTTCAATCGCTTTACCGTCAATTCTTCCTAGACTTTTATCTATGTTCAATAGATTGCTATCAAAGTCAATATCAGCCCATTTTAAAGCGTATAACTCCCCTTTTCGTAGTCCACTAAATGCAAGAAGTCTAAATAAAGCAAAATGTTTAAATGGCTCAGTTTCTTTCACTATATCAAGGAAATGATGTAATTCCTCCAGAGACCAAAAATTATCTGATCTAGTTTTTTTATTTTAGGCATGATAACATTCTTCATTGGATTTCGATCAATGTAGTTCATATTAATTGCAAAATCAAAAATTTTTGAGGTGTAGGATTTTATCTGTTTGATATTTTTGAAAGTCTGAGATTTTTGTGTAATAAAATTTTGACAGTCTAAAGGACTGATTTGGTCAACGAATTTATCGCCAAATACTGGTAGAATATGTATTCGATAGATATTCTTTGTTTGGGAAGAAGTTGTTTCTTCAACGGTACCAACATAGGCCTTAAACCATTCTTGATAAAGTTCTTTATAAGTGACTTTTGGATTAGGTTTGTCGGCATTTACTGCAGGGGTAACGACACCAGCTTCTAAACGAGCTTCGTACAATTTTGCCTCTTTTTTGGTTTTGAATCCTCTCTTTAAGTGCCTTTTTTTCTTTCCATAAGCATTTAAGCCAATGTAAAAGCTGACATAGTAAAGGATTCCTTTTTTTGTTTTGTATTTGTGTATAGACATTTTTTCTCCGTATCTAAGTTTTCGGAGCTTATGTAATTGAGA
The DNA here is from genome assembly GCA_963545095.1 of uncultured Streptococcus sp. GTDB lineage: Bacteria > Bacillota > Bacilli > Lactobacillales > Streptococcaceae > Streptococcus. The sequence continues at coordinate 31,700 of CAUUIG010000004.1, read as the reverse complement.
AATGACTGTCTATCTATTTTTTCTATCTTCTTGGCGGATAGCGTATTCGTCTGTTTTAATCCAGCTCTGCCAAACTTTAGAATCTTTATTTTGGTGATTCATATAGTCTATAAACTCAGACATAAAACGTTTGTTTTTCTCTGCTAGGTATTCTGAGAATATATGACGAAATTCATCTGAAAAAGTATCATCAAGTGGCAGTGTTAATGACCTTTCACCAAATTCGATACTTTTCTTTAATTTCTCCATATCGCTTTTAAAAGGTGTTACAGAACCAATTTTAGATGTTTTGAAACTATCTGTAACAATTTTAAGATTTGATGGAGCGTGTGGGTTGCTATCAAGTCCCATAATGTAAGCGACGGAAACATTAAAGTATTTTGCTAATTTTTCAGCATTGTCTTTTTTAGGTTTGCGGATTCCTTGATTGTATCCAGAAAGTGTAGGATAGGCTATATTTGTAGCTTCGCTAATTTCTGTCAATTTTTTTCCGCTATTTTCTATCAGTTTAGTAATATGATTGGTCATAAGAATCTCCTTTTTATCATTATAACACATTTTATTCTTTTTGAATAAAAAAGCTTAGCAAAAATTCAAAAAGGATATATAATTCAAAATGAATAACAAATTAAATGGTTTCGGAGCTTATTTAATTTAGAAATGAGGTGTGAATTTATGTCGGAAACTACTTTAGTTGTCCAGCTTCCTAAAGAATTAGAGAAGCAATTACGTGCTCATTATGATGAGATGATTTCAAATGCTGTGGCAAGAGTATTTGAAGATAAAGAACTTTATAAACCTATGGTTCGTATGTCAGGTCTATCTAGGTGGTTAGATGTATCTACGACTACAATTCAAAAATGGACGAAAGAAGGAATGCCAACCATGGTGATTGATGGAGTGACTTTATACGATAAAAGAGCAGTAACAAGATGGTTGAAGCAATATGAAAGATAGGTACTCGCATGAATGGTGTTCAGTGGATCAAGATAACAACAGATATATTTGATGATGAAAAAATTCAATTAATAGAATCAATGCCAGAAGGAGATACCCTTATTGTAATATGGTTCAAAATTCTGGTACTTGCAGGAAAGCAAAATAATAGTGGCATATTAAGTCTAGGGAACAAGGTTTATTACACAGAAGAGATGCTTTCAACAGTGTTTAGACGAAAGGCTACATCTGTAAAATTAGCTCTCAGCATGTTTGAAGAATTTGGCATGATAGAAATCATAGATGGCGCTATTACCATTCCAAAATGGGAGAAACATCAGAATATAGACGGTCTAGAAAAGATTAGAAAACAAACTAGGGAACGTGTTGCTCGTCATAGACAAAAACAAAAAGCACTAATTACAGGCGAGCCACAACTCGTTTTAGACTGTAACGTTACAGTAACGGATGAAAATGATAATGTAACGCAAGAGATTAAGAACAAGAGTAAGAATAAGAAAGAGATTGAGAATATACTGGATAATAGTTCTAGAAAGACTGAAACTTATATTCCGCCTAAATATTATTCTTTGTTAGAATCCATTTCTTATAAGTACAATGATAGATTTTTGTATCCTAACAATTACACTTTAACACATGCTCAGAAGATGAAGATAGGCGAGTATTTAGCTAGTGGATATGTAACAAGTGATGAAGTCATTAGCATGATTGAACGGATTCCTGAGGATGCGACTTCTCCTTTGGCGTATTTATTTAAGTCTATGGAGAATTTAAAGCAGGAACGGATGCTAGAGTGCAAAGCAATTGCTCATAAAAATGCCAGAAAGAAGTATATGATAAATGAGTAGATATCGGACTGTTCTAAAGAAATGTTATATCACTGAAGAGCAAAATGAAATAGTGAATAACTTAATTGAAATGACAAATCATCTGAGTTTTTCCTCTTATGCTAGAAAAATGTTGTTTAAACGTTCGCCTATTTATCTTCAATTTGATTTTGAATCTTATCATGACTTTATATTTCAAGTTAGAAGAATTATCAACAACTTACGTCAGTTAGAAAGAATAGCAGAACAAAGTGGAGATTTCGATAATGTAAGAATATTTCACTACTGTGTTGAGCTGATGAGATATGAAAAGAAGACAAGCAAACAAGTAAAAGAACTTGTGAAACGACTAAATAAGAAAACGAGGTGATAAGACTATGAGAATAAAATCGGTGTTGAAACAAGTATTTTTGACAGAAGAAGAAAATAAAAAATTAAATGATTGTATGATGAAAGAAAATATTCGTAATTTTTCTGAGTTTGCTAGAAAAAAATTAATCCGAACAGATTTGAACATTCACAAAGTCTCTTTTGAAGGTTTAGTTCCTTTAACAGAAGAGTTGGAACAGGTAGGAAAGAATATCAATTCTATAGCCCGTCTTGCAACTGTAGTGGGGGAAATAAGCTATGAAAACAAAATGGATATGTCTATTTTGATGCAAAAAATAGTTGATGTGATGGAGGAAAAAGATGTTTATTTTCAAAAGTAATATGGATAAGGATTTCGATCAGATATGTGAATACATATTGAAATTAAAGCGAGCAGAATTATTTCTTCATGGAATTAAACAACAAGATAAAACGAAGGCTCGTTTGTATCATGCGATGCTGGAATACTATGATGCTAACCATAAAAAAGAAAGGCATATGAGGATTTTAAAATAAGAAAGCGCTGTTAAATTGAACAGCGTTTTCTTATATATATATTCTTAAAAAAATGTACACACAAAGTACAGCTAAAGTGATTTTTTGGATTATTTTATCGAAGGGGAGAGATTTCTCATATTATGACTTTGCGAGCTCAGAGTCTGTATACACACACTCGCAAAATCACCCCCCATAATTTGTATACACAAAGTGTATGTACTTTTGGGGTGATTTGAATTTTGGGGAATCCCCAAACCCCCTTAGGTTAAGAAATGAAATTTTTTTAGTGGATAATGAGGTGACTATGTCAGGGGCTCTAAAAGATTGATAGAAAAATTTTGCTATACAAGTTATGGGGTTAGCGGTGATTAAGACGTATTATATATTGAAAAGTTACTTGAGGAAAGATATAAATAGTGAATTAATAGGCAATAGAATTGCACTTATTTTGCAATTAATCAATAGGAAAAATAAAATCTGGTATTTAAATACCAAAAAAACTTGACCTCATACCAAATTAGTGGTAAACTAATATTAAAGAGAAGGGATGGCTGAAATGAAAAAAATGAATGAAAGTAAATTTACCTATTCTAAGATTCTGAGAGAAGTTTTTCCAGTACAAAATATCTCAAAAGTTTTAATCTTAATTAAGCAAATTAGGGAAGAAATGAAAGTGGATCAAAAGGAAGATACCAATGAAGCATTATTAACAATCCTAGAAAAAGTGTCAGACGAGTTAGGAATAGATTTACCTTTTGAAGATACAAATAAGATGGATGATATATATAATTTAGTAAGGGAATATGGAGAGTTTAGTTGGACAGATATTATTACTTTTTATAGTGAAGAGAATAAAAATAATGAAATAAAAGTTCCTTACTTTCTTTTTGACGATATGTTGGGAAAAAAATCTTCAGTTAATAATAATATTTTGATAGCGGAGGCTGAAAAATTTTCTGAATCATTAGTTGATGTAATTAATTCAAACCAAAATTGGAAATTTACACTAGTTACAGATGATCCGATATTTTTCCAATTACTAAATATTGGATTTGCAAATAATTCCAATATTAAAGTTAATAGAGGTAGTATATATAAATTTGATTTTTTACAGGAAAAGTTTGATTTCATACTAGCAATGCCTAAATTAGAATCAAAAGGAAAAGATACAGAAGACTTAAAATTTATTAGTAGAGATTTTGCATTAATTGCTTTAGAAAATCTTTCAAGTTATTTAGAAAATGACGGAGTTCTCTCAATTGTTCTCCCACAAAGAATAAATTCTAGTGGACCTAAAGTTTCTGAAGTTAGGAGGTATATAGAATCGAAATTTAATTTAGTAGAAATAGCTGAATTACCAAGTGGGATATTCAGTACCACTGCAATTAATACTTATTTACTAACAATAACAACTGCCCCTGTACAAGAAGTATCAATAAAAAAAATACAGTTAGCTGAAGAATCTGGAGAGTACATTTTGAGAGAAATACAAAGTATGTTGATTCCCTCTGATGAATTGATTGAAGCGGGAAGTTGGAACCTAGATAGGATTTTTCGTTTAAAAGATAAAGAGTGGTTAAAATTTATTGAATCAGAACTTAAGAAAGAAAGGCTTGGCAATGTTTCGACAATTTTTAGAGGCAAGAGTATTGGGAAAAAGCTTTCTGAGGGTAATATAAGAGTTATAAATATTTCTGATTTAGGTAATTATGAAGTAGACTATTCTGAGCTGGCTTTTATAAACGAGGAGGAACGTAAAGTTGCAAGTTATCTTTTAAAAACAGGTGATCTTTTAATAACAGCAAGAGGAACTGCACTCAGAATTGCACTATTTGAAGAACAATCTTATCCTATTATTGCTTCTTCAAATATAATTGTAATCCGGCCAAATGATAGAGATTTATCATCTACTTTTTTAAAATTATTTTTAGATAGTCCGTTGGGAAGAAAAGCTTTACTTTTGACTCAACAAGGAGGGCAACTAATGAACCTTAATTATAAAGATGTAGCAGAAATTTTGATACCATTGCCAGAAATTGAAGAGCAGGTTAGGATAGATGAAGAATATAGACAAGAATATAATCTATATAAAAGTACATTATTAGAAGCAAATGAAAGGTGGAATAATGTTATCGAAAAATTAAGAGATATATTCTAGTAGAATGTAACACGTATATTTCATAAGATTCAACTAAAAGAAGTTATCAAAAATTTTCGGTAATATATTTGAAATCATTAAATTATTAAGATTCTGTCAAGAATATTTATCGAATCTTATCTCTAAAATATTTTGATATTAGTAAAGATATTATTTGTCTTTTCTTTGCTATAAATAAAAAAGAACAATTTTTAAAACTGAAGGAAGGTATGATATAATGGCTAAAAAAGTAGCACAAAAAGATGTCACTTTAGAAACTATTCTTTTCAATTGCCGTAATGCTCTTCGTGGGGCGGGTGGAACTGAGAAAAACCGTGATGCTGTTATTGGACTGGTTTTCATCAAATTTGCCAGTGATAAATTTGAAAAGCGTCGTCAAGAAATCAAGGACAAGCATGGAGATATTCCAGTCTTTTTAGAAAATAAAAGCTTCTATACAGCAGAGAATGTTTTTTACTTAGAACCTGAGTGCCGTTGGTCCTATTTGGTAAAAGAGGCAAGCTCAAATGATATTGCAGTCAAAATTGATACAGCAATGACGACTATCGAGAAAGACAATCCTTCTCTCGAAGGTGCCCTCTTGTCCAATTTTTACTCAGGTCTTGGAGCTGAAATTCGAACTCTCAAAAACTTAATCGACGAAATCAATAAAATAGATCCTGAAAAATTCCATGAAGACGACTTAATCGGTCGCGTATATGAATATTTCATGCAATCTTATGCTGTTGCCAGCACAAAAGAAGAAGGAGAATTCTATACCCCACCTTCAGTTGTTAAACTAATTGCAGAACTAATCGAACCATATTCTGGTCGTGTTTATGACCCTGCTTGTGGTTCAGGAGGAATGTTTGTTCAATCAATGAGATTTATTGAACAGCATCATGGTAACAAAAAGAATATCTCTATTATCGGTCAAGAAAAAAATCCTGATACTCGTCGTTTAGCTAAAATGAATCTTGCGATTCGAGGAATTTCATACAACCTCGGAAGTAAGCCTTATGGAGAATCTTCAAGCTTCACTGATGATCAGCATAAGGATATGAAAGTTGACTATATTATGGCTAATCCCCCTTTCAATCTAAAAGATTGGCGTGGTGAAAATGAATTATTGGATGATCCTCGTTGGGATGGATATGCAGTTCCGCCAGCATCCAATGCTAACTATGCCTGGATTTTACATATGCTCTCAAAGTTAGACGTAACCGATGGTATTGCAGGTTTCCTTTTAGCAAATGGTGCCTTAAATGCCGATGGGACAGAGTATCAAATCCGTAAACAATTAATTGAAAACGATAAAATTGAAGCTATTATCGTGCTTCCACGCGATATGTTTTATACCACAGATATTTCAGTAACCCTTTGGATTCTTAATAACAATAAAACGGGATATTTAAAAAGCGGAGATTTTCGTTATCCTCGTGATGGAGAGATTCTTTTTTGTGATTTAAGAAGATGGGATGATAATGTTGAGCAATATGTTGTAGAAAAAGGGAAGAAAAAGAAAAAGACCGTCTTGACAGATGAGCAAATTTCTAAAATCAAATCGATTTATCGCTCATGGCAAACTGGTAACGGCTATGAAGATGTACCAGAGCTTTGTAAATCAGCAACGATCGATGAAATTCGTAAAGCAGACTACTCTCTTGCACCTTCAAAATATGTAGAATTTATCGACCACGATTTAGATATTGACTATGATACTGAAATGACACGTATCCAAATAGAGATGAAGAATATTTTAAAACTAGAGAAAGAATCACAAGCTAGTCTGGAAAAAGCCTTTAAGGGGATTGGATATGAAATATAAGTTAGTAGATTTAATCGAACAAATTGATAAAAGAAATACAAAAGGACAATTCGGTTTATCAAGCGTAAAAGGTATTTCTATCCAAAAAGTTTTTATTGAAACAAAGGCAAATATGGATGGCGTTTCTTTAACTCCATATAAACTTGTAGAACCTAATACATTTGCTTATGTGACTGTTACTTCACGAAATGGTGAAAAAATTACTCTTGCATACAACGATTCAACCAACACCTATATTGTTTCCTCTTCTTATATCGTATTTAAAGTAAAAAAACCAGATTTGCTTTCATCTGAATTTCTGTTCATGTATTTCAATCGACCAGAATTTGATCGCTTTTCACGTTACAACTCATGGGGTTCAGCACGTGAGACCTTCTCATGGAACGATATGTGTGATATCGAAATTGACTTACCTCCTCTCAAGATTCAAGAAAAGTATGTTTCAGTATATAAATCCATGCTTGACAATCAGAGGGCTTATGAAACTGGACTAGAAGATTTGAAGCTGGTGTGTGATGCAGAGCTAGACGTTTTTAAGGTTAGCTATCCTATTGAACCATGTAGAAATTTATTTAATGAAATTGATAAAAGAAACTCGGATAATCAATTATCAGAAGTTTTAGGTATTAACATTAATAAAGAATTTATGCCTTCCAAAGCAGCTTCTGAAAAACTTGAGCGTTATAAGATTATTGAGAAAAATCAATTTGCATATAGTTCTATGCAAACTGGCCGAGATGAAGCAATTCGAATCGCTTTATACTCACCAGATAAACCAGCATTAGTCTCACCTGCATACTCAGTATTAGAAACTAGTAGTATAGTTTTACCAGAATATATTATGATGTGGTTTAGTCGGACTGAAATGGATCGGTACGGTTGGTTTTTAAGTGATAGTAGTATTAGAGCTAATCTGGACTTGAAAAGATTTTATGAAATTGAAATTCCAGCCCCTCCTCTCCAAACTCAACAATGTATTGTAGATATATATAATGCTTATATCGCACGTAAAGAAATCAATGAAAAACTAAAACAGCAAATCAAGGATATCTGTCCAATTTTGATTGCAGGAGCAATTAAGGAGGCAAGTGCCAATGGCTAAATTTTCAGAAGCTCAGTTTGAACAAGCGATTGTGGAGCTCTTCCAAGATAATGGCTATGATTATGTGAATGGCGATATGCTTCATCGCAAGTTTGATGAAGTTTTACTCGAAGACGATATGAAAAGCTTTTTGAGTCGTCGTTATCCAGATATTACGAAAACAGAGCTCGAAAAGATTATTAATAAAATCAAATATGTTCCTAATACGCCACTTTATATGGGAAATCGTGAAGCTTTCTACTTAGTTAACGAAGGTTTCAATCTTCAACGTGACGACTCCAGCAAAGGAGCGCTCCATATTGAATACATTGATTTTGAAACACCCGAAAATAATATCTTTAAAGTGGTCAATCAGTTTACGGTTCGAAATATCCAAGAACGTAGACCTGATATGCTCATCTTTATCAATGGTATTCCTGTCGTTATCTTTGAATTCAAATCCGCTATCAACGAAAATACAACTATTTACGATGCTTGGAAACAGATTAATATTCGTTACAATCGAGACATTCCAAGTCTAATGAAATATACTTTTTTATCAGTTATCTCGGATGGAGCCAATACAAAATTAGGATCTATTTTTACACCATACGAGTACTACTACTCATGGAATAAGATTGATGATGATGTAAATGTCCCTGATGCAAGTGGTATTGAATCCTTATTCACTATGATTTATGGAGCATTCACAAAGAGTAGACTGATTAATATTTTGCGTGATTTTATCTATTATCCAGACTCTGATAAGAAAGAAACTGCAATCATCACTCGTTATCCTCAATTCTTTGCTGCAACCAAAATGCTAGAAAATATCAAGGAACATTTGAAGCCGCTTGGTGATGGTAAAGGAGGAACTTACTTTGGTGCTACTGGATCAGGTAAAACCAATACTATGCTTTTCCTATCGCGCTTACTTGGTACGCATTATAGAGATGTTTTTCAGTCACCAACCGTGATCATTCTAGTAGACCGTGAAGATTTGAGTAATCAGACTAGCAAGCTTTTTGAAGGTTCTAAACGTTACCTGAAGACTGAGAATATCAAAACTATCGGTAGTCGTGCTGAACTTAAAAAGGAACTCTCCATAAACGAAAGTGGTGGTGTTTATATCACTACTATTCAAAAATTTGAAGAAGCAACTGGTTTACTTTCTGAACGTAATAACATTATTTGTATATCTGACGAGGCTCACCGTACCCAGACGAACACTGGTGCAAAACTTAAATATACAGATGCAGGTGTTGAAACATCATACGGTTTTGCAAAATATTTACGAGACTCTTTCCCTAATGCTACTTACGCTGGCTTTACAGGTACTCCTATTGATGATACTATTCATGTTTTTGGTCAAGTAATTGAATCATATACGATGAAAGAGTCCACTGAAGATGGTATCACCGTCCGAATCTCCTACGAACCACGCTTAGCAAGAGTTATCATCAATCCAGAACAAGTTACAGAAATTGATAGTTACTACAAAGAAGCTGAAAATAAGGGGACTAATACAGAGCAAATTGAAGCTAGCAAACGGACTATGTCTAAAGTTACTCAAATCTTGAACCACCCAGATCGAATCAGAAAAGTAGCTGCGGATATTGCTGAGCATTTTGAAAAGGTCGTTAATACAAAGCCTAAAATTGTTCAAAAAGCTATGATCGTCTGCTTAAATCGTGAACATGCTTTCAAGGTATATCAAGAGCTTGCTAAAATTCGTCCAGATTGGTTTGTAGCTAAGAAAACTGACCGTAACGATTTATCAAAACAAGAGTTGGAAAAACTAGAGGCCCTTCCGAAAGTAAATATTGTTGCAACACGTAACAAAGATGATGAACTTGAAATGTATAATCTTTTAGGCGATTCTAATCATAGGAAGATGCTGGATACCCAATTTAAGAACAACAATTCCAATTTCCAAATTGCAATTGTTGTTGATATGTGGATTACAGGATTTGATGTCCCTTCACTTTCAGTTATGTATATTGATAAACCACTACAAAAGCATACTCTCATCCAAACAATTTCACGTGTCAATCGTGTTTTTGAAGGGAAAGATCGCGGTTTAATTGTGGATTATATCGGTATTAAGAGGGCTATGCTTGAAGCAGTAAAAAAATATGGGAATGATCAAGATGGTTTAATAGAAACATTGGACGTGACCCTAAAAATTTTTAGAAATCAACTAAGCATAATCAATGACCTATTAACTAACTTTGATGGCACAGACTTCTATAAAGGTAGTCCTGTAGAGAGACTACTTTGTCTTAATAGAGGAGCGGAGTATGTTCAAAGGAGTGATGAAATGGAAAAGCGTTTCATGTATCACTCGCGACGAATGAAACTGGCTTACGAAATAGTATACCCATCAGGGGAACTTTCAGATGATGAAGCTGAAACAGCTCAATTTTACCTGGCAGTTCGTTCAATCATTTATAAACAAACAAAAGGAACTTCACCAGATACTGAAACAATGAATAAGCATGTTCAAACAATGATTGAAAATGCTATTGCATCTACAGGTGTTGAAGATATTATCAATAATGAGAAACTAGACTTGTTTGATGAAGGTTTTATAGATGAACTGAATCAGCTAGGTATGCCTATCACTAAATACAATGCTTTACTTAAGTTATTGGGCCGTGCAATTGATCAATATGGACGAACAAATAAAGTAAAAGCAATTGAATTTTCCAAACGATTAGAAAAAGTTGTCGATGCATATAACAATAGAGATAAACAAATATTTGTATCTGCTGTGACATCAGATTTCATCGATAGCCTTTCTGACGAGATTATGAATATCTTAAAAGACCTTCGAGATGATATGGAATCTTTCAAAAAGCTAGGTATAACATATGAGGAAAAAGTTTTCTATGATATTCTCATCAAAGTACGGGATGATCATGATTTTGAATATGAGGATGAAAAATGCATCGAATTAGCTAAAGCTATTAAAGAATTAGTTGATGATAAGTCACAATACGCTGATTGGGCTAGCCGTGAAGATATCAAGAGTCAGCTTAACATGGACTTGACAATTTTACTCTATGAGAATGGGTATCCACCACAATGGAATGATGAAGTATTTGAACAAGTTCTTGGTCAAGCGGAAAATTTCAAAAAATCTTTTTAATAATTTTCATTATATAATGAATGTAGTAAAAGAAATTAAAGTTATAGTAAACAGTAAAGAGATCAAGGTATTTTCTTGATCTCTTTTGTTGAATTTAGATAATGGAATTAATTGAATTAGGAGACAAAGGTGGAAAAATTAATTAATTTTTCCACATCTAGAAAGAAACATATAGAATTTGAAAGAACATTTATAACACATCCCTTCTACTATTCCATGATAAGATATTTTATTTTTGATAACGTGTTTCAAATAATTAATACTATATTGTAAGAGATAAAATTGAAAAAATACAGCTGATCAATTTTAGAAAATTTATATAATCTAGAAAGTTGAGAGATCGATTAGTCGGAGATAATAAAATTCACTCATTCTAATTTTGACTTCAATAATGCAATTTCATCTGAAGATAATTTAGAAATAAGAAAATCAATTTTATTTTGAGATGGACTTATTTCTAGCAATATTTGATTTAATTTATTTCGAATAATATCTTCGTTAATTATTTGTATTTCATCTCTAATTGTATCGAATAAATCTGGAGTTATATAATTCTGGTTAAGTATATTTACGATTTTGTTTATTTTATATTCTGCAAAAGATCCATAAATACTATGCGTGGTCATTTCATCATACGTAATTCGCTGTATATTTTTAGAAAATGTATTTATTTGTTTACTAATTATTTTATCTTGATCATATTCTAAAGATAAGACATTTTGGTTTTTAATATCTGACAAAATATATGGTGAATGAGTAGTAATTATGAATTGGAAAGACGTCTCTTCAATTGGAAGATCACGTAATATCCTGAAATATGTACAACAAATTGACAATAACTGAATAATCTTTGTCGACCAAGATGGATGGAATGTTTCATCTATCTCATCTATTAAGATGATATTGTTTCCTTCTGTTTCCTTTGAAATTAAAGCAATCAAACTTGCTAATAGTTTAACTAATTTTTCTTCTCCGGTGGAGGATAGTTCGTGTAAATTTAAGAATAGATTAGACTCAGTAAATATAACTTTTCCATCATTAGCATTGTTGCAAAATATTAGTTTAGAATAACTTTCCAGAAAATCATTTATTTCTTTATTCTCAATAGATACGTCAATAGTAAACGAATTATTATTGAACTCAATATGGGTATCTTCTTTTTTAGAAGCAAGGTATAGATTCTGAATGGTTTCTATAGAAAAATCTATAAAATCACTAATTTGATAGTTATTGATTTTATCGATACTTGTCGGCTCAATAGTAAAGTAATTTAATAATATTTGTTTGTTACTGCACAATTTAGTAATAAAATCATCACTTTCTATTTGATGTTTGTTATTAACCCCGTTTAAATGACCCTCAATTATATTATGGATCAAATTTAAAAATGTTTTATCATCAAAATTGTAATTAGAATTTAAAATATAAATTAAGTATATAAAATAAGCAATTATTTGTTTAGTAAATTGAATTCTATTGTTTTTGTGAGTGTTATCAAGTATTTGGAGTTGGGCAAGCGAATCGTACAATTCTTGTGGAAAATCAGTTATTGCTTCAATAATGAATTCCAGCAAACTGTTTATAGACCAAAAAGAGATCCTATACTTCATTTTTTTATTTGGTGTAAAAAAATCATTGTTTTTTAAAAATTTAAAAGCTTGTATTTTAAAATAATGAATGGGAGATTGACATAGATTTCTTGTAATTAGTTTATTTCCTATTATCTTATCTATACTATCATTTGGTTCATTGAAAGAATATTGGAGGTATCTTGTGAAAATATAATTTATACTTCCGTCTGAAGTAAAGGTGTAAGTTTCGACATAATTATCTTGCTTTTTAAATAACCTTGCGTCATTAAATCCTAAAAGTCCGCTCTTAATCTCGATAGAAGCATCCTGGAATAGAATTTTATTGATATTTAAACTATTGTTAAACTCTATAAAAATATCTTCATTTGATTCATATATTAGGAAATACTCATACTTGTTTAGAAATTCTTTTCTTTCCGATAATTTAAAGCCTATAAAGTTTAATATTGATGTTTTTCCAACTCCATTTATCCCAACTATAGCAGAAATGTTTGTAATATTCTTTCCATAGAAATATGGAATAAAATTTAAATTTTTTTTAATTTCTATAGTATCTCCCCAGTTATAGCAGATAGTATATTCATCAGAAAAGTTAAAAATTTGTTTTTCAATAATATTTTCATAGTTTCGTATGATTAATCCTAATAGTTTCATAATTCATCTTTCTAAATTGTTTAATTCTTTATATATATCTGAGATTAATTTTGATAAAGGTCTTTTGTAATAGTCTTTTTCAGTATTATATACACCGGTATATAATTTATTTATATCGTCACTAGATAGAGGTATCATCTTGCTAATTTCATTTAAATATGTATCAGGTATGAATATTTTTTTTATTAACATATCTAATATTAAATCACTATGTATCTGGTATAATCCATTTAAATCAAGTTTTGAAAAATCATTTTTATATTTGTCGTGGGTATTAGAGATGATCTTGATAGAATCATGATTATACAAAAAATCACCGTTTTTTGGACGCCAACTAAATGTAATCCTGTTGTCTGTTGAGATTTCATTGTTGTATGGCGATAGTAAAAAATCATTTGTTGATTTATTTCTGTTGCAGCTAGGACAAGATGGAATTAAATTATAGAATGATGCTGCTAAAATAGGAAATTTTGATTTGTGAAAAAAATGATCCAATTCACACGTGTTATTATTTTGTGATGAGTTCATAAAATTTCGGTTACAATAAGGGCATACTGACAAATTTGTTATCGATAGGATTTTTCTTCTTTTAGAACTTATAGATTTATATACATTATCAATTAAGTAATTTTTGATTGATTTAACTTTTTTCTTTTTTATTCTTTTATTACTAACTATACTAAACATATAGTTTAGCTTTATAAAGTTTGTATCTTCAGAGAGCTCTTTAATTTCATTAAAAGAAAGTAACATAATATCCAAAAACGGTTTATCAGAGAAAGTTTTATCCAATACTCTGTGTAATATGGATGAAATTTGTTTGATGCACCACTCATCTAGATTTTTGCGATATCTCTTATTTAAATTATTATAAACCTCTTCACAAAGACTCCTAACTTCTTTATCATTAATTTGATTGATCGTTATCATATATAGGCAACCTTCCTATTAATTGCATTATTCATAAATATTATATCGAATTTTTTGAGAGAATGATAGGGTGGTAAGGAGAATATATTATGGGAATTTGAAGATATGTGTGCACTAAGAGTTGTTTGATTGGCAAGAAATGATTCTCTTAAATAAGAGTTTTAGATAGGTTAAAGAAACACACATAAATATATGGTTGTGAATTTGATAGTGTTGCTGTTCCAATGGATGCAAAATTCTCTTATGATAAAAATGGAGATTTAGTTGTAGATGAACTTTGTAATATGAGTGACCGTGTTCAGATGCTATATGAAATGGTGACTAGGGCAAGAAATGAATTTAATATTGTTGTAATTAAAAATTTTCCTCTGTTTGAGAAATTAGAATAAATCTATCAAATCATGATTGAGCAAGTTTATATAGTAATTTTATTCTAAAAATTTATATTCTTATGTATTTATTCAAAGCATTTCGTATTATATGAGATGCTTTTAGTAAGAACGAATATATTTTTTAGGAAAATACTTATTTTTCGGAAAGTCAAAATGTTGTTATTTGTGATATACTTATACTGAGCTTATATCTTTTGGATGTCCCAGGATCATGAACATTCTAATGTTTTATTTAGACACTATCGAACTCCAAGGAGGATGAATTTCAGTGGACTTTCTCAAATATTCATATCAACTCTAGCTGATAAGAGGAATCGAATCTCAAGGAAGTCCTTGAACTACAAAACTCTGTATCAATTTTAAATGAGCCAGGTGAAATTTCTAGCTTAATTTGACAAACTATGAAAAATAAAGGAATAGTAATGAAACTAATTTATAGAACAAAAATTCATAGACCCAATAAATACGAACGCTTTCACAATGAATATTATCAAAAGGGAGATATCATTGAAAAATATACCATTTCTAGCACACGAGTACCAGGTCGTCTAGAAAAAGGTGAAACCAGAAGAAATGATTGTAAATATTTGAGCGAGTCTTGGCATATCCAAGATCCTAATATGCCACAATGGCTAAAACAATATATAGGCAATACATCAGAAACTCATATTGAAGACCTGATAAATGAATTACAGACAAATGGATATCGTGTGCATACATGTGATGATAAGCCTTTACTTATCTTTAAAGACAACATTGTTAAAGTTTTTATTGATCAGGTATGGATAGATATTATACCTTTGATAAAATTATATTATAATAGGAAAAAAGTATCAGACAAATTACTCGAGCAGTTTGAAAAAGATTGGCTTGATCTTAATGTCTCTTATCAACAATTGTTAGATAAGCAAGAGGAAGTTAACTTACTCAAAAAAAACGAGGAATACGATAAATTTTATCAAAAATTTTATGAATCCTACAACTCAGAAAACGCAGCTGGTGAATTAAACAGATTTTTGTTAGATGTGATTTCTAATACAAAGGGTACTGAGAAGGAATATTTTGTACAATTACTGGAGAAGGTTCAAAATCAAGATTTCACGCCTGAACTTTATGCTAATACCTTAGCAACTATATTTACTCGAAAAAGATCCAAGATTCACTAAAATAGTGTATCTCTATTTTAGGTATATATACTATCGTCACTCCAAAATGATTATTTCTTATACAAATTGGTAAACTAAACAATGAATCTTACATTGGTTATTTGCTTTTAGCTGGCAATTAACAAGGATTTCATTAGTAATTTTTTAAACAAATAATGAGATTTCTCTTAAAAAAATTTTTTGTAGCAACAATTGAGTGGACATAATTTGTCCACTCTTTTTTGTAAACTTAAATTATCAATAAAAAGAGGTGAAATTAAATGAACTATTATCAAGTTGAGTTTAAGAATCATGATGATTTCTTAAAAACTCAAACAGAAGATTTTATTAATACTAATCGTTTATTGCTATTTAAAGAGGATGACGCTTATTACCTTATTTCTCAAGAAAATTACAATGATCAAGAAATCATGGGGAAAATAAAGGATTTTTTTGATCATGAGTTTACATTAAAAAAAGTTAAAACTCTAACAGAAAGTGATTTTATAAAGAAACTTGAAACAAGTGATAGAAGAGAACTAGTAAAATTCTTATTAAGTGCAAATAAAGAGACAATACCTCATTATCTAAAGCCTAATTTTGAAAAACTGGATGAATTGAAAAACATTTGTGGTCTCACTGATTTTAAGAAGGCTGTTCAGGAACTAATTACATATCTTTCATTTCAAGAAAAAATAAATAATAATGAACAACAGCAACATTTTTATATTTTTATTGGAGAGAAAGGATCAGGTAGAAAGTTTGCAATCAAGTTTCTAGAGTCTCTCTTTGGAATGAATGCGATATTTGTTAATTGCAATCAATATTTTGTTCCTAAAATAGGTGAAAAAGATTTCCCTGTATTAGTTGATTATCTTTCAGCAAGATCTAAAACAAAATCGGACGTTTTTGATAATTTTCGGCAAAAGAATGGGAATTCCTTTAATATTATTATTTCTAGAAGCATTCAAGAGGCAGAAACTATTAGAAAAGAGCTACTTGAGGATTTTAATAAAGTTTCAATTGTTAATTTTCCTCAGTATGATGAATCAGAGCTTAAAGGGATCTGTATTCAAATGCTAAACCAAAAAGGTGTTCAATTGACTAACGAAGATTTTGAACGATTAGTAGCTGAAAATTACATGCTGAAGGATGCTAAAGAAGTTCGTCTTTTTGTTCAAGAGCTTGTTGAATTTGCAGTACAAAATAATTATAATCCTTCAGATAAAAACGAATTAAATCTCGATGGATTTATTCTCCAAAATGAATCTTCAGTTGAAGATGAAGAAAATGCGGAGAAAAAGTTGAGTGAATTAATTGGTTTGGAAGAAGTGAAAATAGTTCTAAATCAGCAGTTAGCATATAATCGAGTTTCTGCACTACGTCAGGCTAATGGATTTAGTAACGAAGTTTTTAATCGACATCTTGTTTTTTCTGGAAATCCTGGAACTGGGAAAACAGTAGTTGCTAGGCTTTTTTCAGAAATTTTATACAATAATAAGATAATTCAAGAGAATAAGTTAGTGGAAGTGGGGCGAACAGAATTGGTCGGTGAATATGTTGGCCAAACTGCTCCAAAAGTAAAAAGAGCTTTTGATGACGCAAAAGGGGGAGTACTCTTTATTGATGAGGCCTATAGTCTTATTCCGAGTAGTGAGAGAGATTTTGGACACGAAGCTATTTCAGCGATTATACAAGAAATGGAAAATCGTCGGGATGAGGTATTGGTTATTTTTGCTGGTTATGAAGAATTGATGGCTTAATTCATTGAAACTAATCCAGGATTATCCTCTAGAATTTCTAGAGAAATAAAATTTTTTGATTATACCATTGATCAACTAATTGCTATTTTAGAACTGATGATAAATAAAAGACATTATCATTTAATTGACGATTGTAAGATAATACTACGTCAGCATTTTTCAGAAGTTGTAAATTGTAGCAATTTTGGAAATTCTAGATACATCCGTAAATTAGTAGGTGAGATTATCTTCTGTCAAGCACAGCGAGTGATTGAAGGGGACAAGATTCAGTTAGAAGATGAAAACTTTTTAAATCAAATTAGATTGATAGATATTAAAAAGGCACTTGTAGCTCTTGAAGCAAAATCATCAAAATCAATATCGTTGATAGGATTTGGAAGGTAGAACAACCTAAAGTTGGCTTTAAAAGAAGAACTCGGTACTTAAAAAGAGTACTATCAGTAAAAGATTTGAACTAAGAAATTGATTGAATCTGAACCATTGGAAATGCTATAATGTTGATAAAGGATTTAGAATTATATGAACGACCAAGAACGCATATTAACTATATTTTTACGCTTACAGTCTGGCGCGCATTTAGCTAAGGCTCAGCTTGCAGATGAATTTGGTGTTAGTGAAAAGACTATACAACGAGATTTTTCTCTCCTGTCTGGTTTCTTAGATACACAACCGATGGTTGCAGCAGAGCTTGCTTATGATGCCAAGCACCATACGAAATACCTAAAAGGAAAATCTTTATTTAATAAAAAGGATATACTTGTAATTTCAAAGATTTTACTAGAAAATCGTTCTTTGAATAAGGAAGAAAACAGGTCATTACTTGATAGTTTATTGGCACTTATTTCAAAAGATGAGCAAAAAGAAGTTTCTAGTATTATTGCAAGTGAGTTGCTAAATTATGCACCATTATCAGATACACAAAATCGTATTGATAAGGTTTGGGAATGGTCTGAATTGATTCGTAAGGAGTTGGTCTTAGACATTGATTATCAATCTCCTTATAATACTAAAAAGAGACATACAATTTTTCCGGTTTCTCTTTACTATGATACTCATTATTTTTACATAGTAGCCTATAATTTACTATTTGATTCTTATATGACTTTAAAATTAGACAGAATACTTAGTTGGGTAGAATCTAAAAAAGAAAAACCTTCTCTTTCATATGGAAGAAAATTTCGTGATGGAGAAATTCGTAATAAGCGTGTAGATCCATTCATAGGAAAAGAGTTAAATATTAGAGTCCTATTCGTCAATGATCCAACAATTATTGTTGATCAATTTCCTACAGCAAAAATTATTAAAAAAAACATCAAATGGTAATATTATTGAATTTGTGAGTCAGGATACACCAGGGCTGAAGAGGTGGCTGTTGAGTCAAGCGGAAACCTTAACGGTATTGTCTCCTCAGTCGTTAATTGACGATATGAAGACTCTTATTGAGAAAATGCAAGGAAATTACATTGACTAGATACCTGAAGCTATAAGAGAAATTTTTGTCTGTTAGAAAAGGGTACTGTGATTCTCGCAAAATAAAGGAGTAGTATAGAACAAGAATCCGAAATATGTAGTCTAATATTTATGAGGCTAAACATATTTAGTTAAAGTATGGAGGTTAATTTAAATGGATTATGTGACTAGAATACATTTAAAAAGAGACGATAACATTAGGAAAGAGTTAATTGATTTCTGTTTAAATAATTCTGAACAGTATGTTGCGATTGGTTGGAGTTGGTTGAGTGAAGATATTAAATTAGATGATTTTTTAGAATATTATAATCGTATTAAAAAACATAATGGTAAAGCACATCCAGCAATAAATATTTTTAGACATGCAAAGAAAGATGATTTGTTCTGGACCAGAGATTTAAGTGGAAATTACTGGATTTGTAAAGTAAAATCTCCAGCTATAGTAGTTTGTGATACTCATTTGGATATTGGATCAGTCATCCCAGTTGATGCATTTAATGTGGGAATGCAAGTCCCTGGACAAATTAAAGCATCGTTTAATAGACCTCTTGGTGCTACCGTCGAGAGGATACGGGATAAAAGTATAATAGAATACTCAAAATTGATATTTAATAAATTTTTGAAAAAGAATTATTTTGAGGTAACAACCTATAGTGGAGGTCTCTTAGATAATCTGCCTGAATTTGATTTAGAAGAACTTGTTATCTCATACCTTCAAATTAAGGAAAACTATTATGTCCTTTCTAATTCAATTGCAAAGAAGTCAACAACAATAAAAATTGAATGTGAAATGATTTCAAGAGAAATTGATAACCCTAGAAAAGCAGTAGTTCAAGTGAAAGGCAAAAAGGCAAAGGAACTTGACGCTTTAGAATTTAAACAATATGTAGATGAAGGTTATCTAGTATATTTATATGCTCCGAGAGTAATAAATTTAGATAAGATAGAAAATTTATTTAGGATAGGGGATAACGATTTATTAGATTTCTATGAAAAGTATAAGTTAATCCTACCAGCATCTATCACTCAGTGGGAAGATTTGTTTACTAGTGAGAGTGATTAAGAAGTAGAGATACTAACTTTGATCGCTGAATTTCTTCTATTTTTTTAATCTCTATCTTTGTTTCGTAGACAGTTATAAAGTCGATCAGAATAAACCTTGTAAGTGTATAAATTAATTCTTACAGACCTGAACTATTCCCCCATTTAAAAAATATTGATTCATATTTTATGAAATTAATCAGTAGATATCGTTCGGAAAAGGCTTGTTATTACGCTGTTTTTTAGTCCAACTGAAACCTATACTTTCCAAACCAGAAGTTGTTGTATGATATAGTATACAATAGAAAGGCTGAAAATAGCTTGACTAGTGTATTTGATAAATCAATTCACTTAGTAACAAGGAATAAAAATTTTCCCACAGAAAAGAGAAATCTTAATTTTATATTTACCGATGAGAAGATTTGGAATGATTTTTGGAATTTATACTATGAGAAAACACCCTACATTCTATTGTATTTGGTAGAAGTAGCTACTGCTATATTTGAAAAATATTTGGATATTGACATAGAAATAGCAGAACTTAATCGATATATTAGAAGTTTAAAGATAATTTTAACTTTATCTGGAGAAGAAAATAAAGAATTAGAAAATATTTTTGATTTCATATTTAGTAGTGATAATCTTAGCATGGTTTGTGAAGAATGTAGAAAAGAATATGAGTTCAATACTATTTTTGTAAAGGAATTAAAAGAAGACTATCTGTATACTTGCCAAAGCTGTGGCTTGATAGAGCGATTAGGGCAATATTTTGTGTGCGATGAATTACTGAGTAATAAAAGAAAGATTTTGATTGATAATTCAAATGATGAGAATTGGAAGTTGGTCTAATACAATTAAAAGGTAGTTCCGACATAAAAACCATAATTTAGAAGATTGTGAAGATTTTTGAAAAGTAATCAGAAAGGATAATATGAAATTTAAAGATTACACTTGGGATAAAGAGTTTGAAATAAAAGGATATTTTTCAGAACGTTCCGACGATATAGTTAGTAAGGATAACTTGAGCGGTATTTTACATTATTCTCCTAGTGAAATTGTATTAGAATTATTTGGTGGATTTGAAGAGGAATCAGGCATTTCATTCGGTTTTGGTAAGTGTTTGGAAAAGATATATGGTTTCTCCAGTAATGGTAATATTTTAATTTTAAATACTTATGGTGAACCAATGGTACATTCCTCATCTCCTGGATTTCCGATAACTAGATATAGAGTAAAAAATTTTAAAATTTACAGTGTATTTTATAATGAGCTTGGAAATTTTGATTATAGTTCTGAGGCCTTTAAAGATTTAATTAATGAATTAGATTCTGAAAAAATCAAGGAATATAAATTTAGCTTTGAACATATTGAGGAATGGATTGAAAAATCATTGGTAACTGTTAAATATAGAGACAATCAAACTATTTTTGAAAGTGCAGTAAGTGAATATCAACCAACAAAAGTGTTAATAAGATCACTAGGAATGAACTTTGAAGATGTGGCAATACTCCATTCTTCATATACAACTACGTCATTTACCAGTGATTATTTTATTAAACTTATTTCAGCTGATTTAAATATAAGATATTTTGATGAATTTTATCAAGCTTCACATAAGTTTAAGGAATTTATTGAGATTTTATCAAATATACCATTGTCTTTTACTAATATTGAATTTCTTGTTCTTTATAAAATGATAGATGGTAAGCGTATGCCACTTATAAAAGGCAAATTCTTTGTTCAGCATTCTAGAAAATCCCAAAAATGGAAATCGTATTCTCAGCAAGATATTTCTTTGAGGACATTAGAAGATAATTTTGAACATATTTTAAATCATTGGTTTGATAAATCTGAGGAACTTGAATTTATAGTGAGACAATTTTCAAAAAATCTTCATGGTGATTTATATTTGGAAGATCAATTGGTTGATGCTATTAGGAATTTGGAAGTTTACTCTAGAAATTTTAAGAATTTTAAAAATCCAAAATGTTTATCTGATGTTGAAGAAAAAGCTAGACAATCTTTGTTTGACTTTATAAACACACATCTTTTAGAAGAGGTAAGAAGAAAATTTAGAAATAAATTGAAATGTAATCAAAAAGAGCCTAACCTTGCCGAACGTTTAAAAAATTTATTCGATTCAATTGATGAGCTCAATCTGTCTAAAATTTTTTCGAATAGTGAGAGAGAATTACTAATAATAAAATTAATTCAAACACGAAATTACTATACTCATGGTGATTCGAAAGATAACTATCCAGAAATGATAACAGATATCAGGGAGATGTATGAAACAAAATTGCTTCTTCAAGAAGTGCTGAGATATTATATTTATCAAGAATTGGATATGAAATATAAATATAAAAAATTCTAAACCTCAAGCCATTAGCTCAATGATTTAGGATGTTTTCATGGAAATTGGAACAATTGACACAGTTGTTGAGACTTTAGTCGCTTATAAATGTGGATGCGACCTGACAAGGTCAGTTGTCTCAAAACGTTAATCAATATGAGTATGTTAACGTTTACAGACGTTCAAGAATTTTCTCTTGGATGTCTTTTTTGTATAGAAATCAAGAGTTTCCATCATTGATTTTTAGTCTAGTATTAGTTTCTACTGAATAAGCTTTTTCGGCCATAACAAAACACTCCTGTTCATAGTTTCACTAGATCTCAACAGGAGTGTTATTTTTGCGTCTCAATTTATGTGTTCAGTACTTATCTATTTTTCTAGTAACCAATCTATAATGTTTTTCTTCTCAATGCCATTGTAATTTGCTGTTGGCTGAATCGTATCCATTGTTAATAGATATTTTGGGAATTGATCTTTAATGGCTTCTAGTGGTCTAAGTTCTCTTTCTAGTGTTTCTGGAGCAAGTGTTGTTTCACTGACCTGATAATAAGCGTAGTGACCAAGATCAGTTACAACAACAAAATCAACTTCATATTTATCTAAATTACCAACATATACTTGTGAATATCTACGTCTTAATTCCAAATATACAATATTTTCCAAGATATGCCCAATGTCTTCTTTGTGGTCTGGTAATAAGAGATGTCGTAAACCTAAATCAACGGGATAGTATTTTTCTAAGCGTTGCAATAATGCTCGACCTTTTACATCAAAACGTGGAACGGAATAAAAAAGTAAACTATCTGTCAAAGTTGTCAAATAATTTTCCAAAGTATTATGGGATATTGAAACATTTTGGCTGATTAGGGTATTGCGAATCTTATTTGTTGATATTAAGCTACCTGTACTACTGAGAAGGGTTCGTACAATTCGCTCAATAATAGTAGGATTTGGATTTCCTAATCTAGTGACAATATCATTTAACAGTATTGAGTTGTATATTCCTCTGAGATAGTCAATTTTTTCAGCGTAAGATGATGTCTTCAATAAGTAAGGGAAAGCGCTAAAGAGATAATTGTTAAAAATTTCTGTTGTATTCAGATTCTCTGAGAGAGATTGACCTGATAGGTATTCTTCAAATGACAATGGAAGAACTTCTAGCTCAACATAACGCCCAGTCAAATTTGTAGCTAATTGGCTACTCATAAAGTAGGCGTTAGAACCAGTCAAATAGAGGTCAACATTTGGCAAGATGAATAGGCTATCTGCTACCAGTTCAAATTTTTCAACATGTTGAATTTCATCTAAAAAGATATAGTATGTTTTCTCCTCAACTAACCGCTCTTTTATATAAGCAAATAATGTTTGAAAATGTCGCAGTTCATAGTAACTCAAATCTTCGAAATTGATGGATATAATCTGATCCTCGTCTACCCCAGTTGCTAGCAACTCCTCTTTATAGAGTTGAAAGAGAACAGATTTACCAGCTCGTCTAACTCCACTCACAACTTTGATGATTTGTCGGTCACGATGTCTTCTTAAAAAGTCTAAATAATGTGGTCTTTTGATATAGTTCATAATAGTTACCTCAAAGACAGTATAATACAAATAAAGATTATTTTCAAATATTTAGAAATAAATTGGAATGTATTTTATTATTTTTAAATATCTAGAAATAATATTTAGAACTATTTAAATATCTTAAGGATAGAACACGAAATTGCACTGGCACGAAGAAACTGTACATTTGTTGCTAAACTGTACATCATCTTTATGATACAGTAGTTCATATTTCTCAATTACATAAGCTCCGAAAACTAAAAAAGTGATAACCCTTTGATAACCTCTCGATTTTTAAAAGGGTTATATATGTAAAGATTGAGGATTTATCTCTTAAAATTACTTGATTTTAGTGATAATTTACCATAAATATCATGATGTAGAAATAACCAGGTCTTAAGAAAGCTCGTAAAGCATCACAATTTAGTAAACGTTAATTCGAAAGAATTACTATACTTACAAAGAGCACCTTTCGGGGTGTTCTTTTTTAAATTTTCTTACTAAATTGGTGCAATTGACACAGTTGTTGCGACTTTAGTCGCTTACAAATGTGGCTGCAACCTGACAAGGTCAGTTGCCTCAAAACGTTAATCAATACGATTATATCAACGTTTCGAAACACTTCATGGTTCACACCATGGGGTGTTTTTTTGATGATTTTTAGCAAAATTCACACCATTACTTTTTAAGATTGCGATAAGCAATCTCTCTAACAGCCATTGGAATGACATTTTTATTTATGAAATCTATCATTACGAAAGATTTCATAGGATCAGATAAATATGTAGCGAAATAAGGGAGAGGAATCACACATTGTGACTATCTAGACCATGAAACATCTAGGGATTCTTCTCAATTAAAAACGATTTTAGAACTCGATTCTTCTATAGAAAATGTAAGAATTGGAGCTTTACAGGTTCAAGGAGTCTTCTATCACAAGAGAGTTTAGGAAAAAATTAGAGTCAGCTCAAACAGTCATTAAAAGAGGAGCCCATTCTTATTTGGAGAGGGCTCCTCTTTTCTGTTAAAAAGTAGCAATCAAACAGGTAATGAAGCGGTATACATGTATATGATTATCAAAATATTTTAATAAAAGTATAATTTAAAGGGATAGTGTATTTACAAGGGTTATAGGGGTCTGATATAATGATAGCATGGGAGCGATTACATGAAAATTTTAAGGTTTAGTTTATCATTAATTGCAATGGTTGCAGTTTTATTTTTAGGTCTAAAGATCTTGGATGGATTCGAACAGAAAGCTGTAGAGAAACATTCCCAAAATGCAGTAGAGACGAGGTTTCATCAGAATCCAGATGTCTTTGCTTGGCTAACAGTCGAAGGGACTCGAATTGACTATCCAGTCGCTCAACATTCAAGGGATGATACCTATTACCTATCTCACGATATAAATGGTGAAGAGACCTATTATGGAGCCATATTCACAGAGCTAGTTAACAAAAAAACATTTGAAGATCCTGTCACTATTATTTATGGTCATGCTATGCTAGATGATTCTATGTTCGGGTCTTTAGATTATTTTGCGAAACCAGCTTTTTTTAACGAGCATGAGAGCATCAAAATTGACACGTTGACTCAACATTTTGAATATGAGGTGATGGCAGCCCATTCTTATACAGATGATCATCTTTTTCATACATTCGAATTAGGAAGTCGAGAAGGCCTCAGATATTATTTAGATACATTACAGATAAGAACGTCAGACTATGGGGGATTCTATCGCCAGATAGTTACTGACCCTCAAAAAGATCGATTTTTAATCTTGTCAACCTGTGATGTTGCTAGAAATGATCAACGATTTGTGGTTACTGCTCGTTTAAAAAGTGTTAAAGAAAGGACAAGTAAATAATGAAAATATTAAGACTCTCAAGGTTTTGGAGACTAGCTACTGGCTTACTGTTTTTAGGAGTGGGGCAACGCCTTCTATTTACAGGTGCGATTTCTCCTGTGATAGTCGAGAAAGGTTTATCACTCATTCTAACCTTATTCAGTCTATTATTTTTAATAATAGGAACAGTTCTTATTTTTCCAATAACAATCTGGTTTTATAGGCAGTATCGATCAGATAAACGTTTAAATCACACTATTCTGATTTACTTGTTTAGTGCAATTTTATGTGGCATCCTCATCGGAGGTTTGGGTCAAGTTTTATACGATAATACAAGTTTGGAATATGGCCATGTCAAGATTGCTATCTGGGCATTTACTACAACTGTACAAACTTTTCTTAAAGTAATCTTATCCTATAGTCTGGTTAGTATTTACAAAGCTTTACCAATTAAAAGTAGGGTAGATCAATTGCGACTACCTGTTCTGGTGTCCATGCTTCTTGTTGCCTTTTGTTTAGCTATCGCTGTTTGGTTCCCAATACTAGGTTCTTTCGTTTTATCCATCGGTGATGCTCTTATTTTAATTTTTACACTTTATTATTTTATGTATCTTACAAAGGAGAATGATGATGAAAAGACTTCGTAAGACCATACAGTGGTTATTATTGCTGAGTTTATTTATTTCTAACACCCCACTTATCTATGCAGAAGAAATAAGCCATGCAATCAAACAAGGTCAGGCTGAGGCCACTTATAAAAAAGCTGTCACAGAGGCGAGTAGCCAGACTGTAGGTTCTGAGAATGCGAATACGGAACATTCGACGAGCTCTGATGATTCAAAACCAGCAAAAGATGGTGGAGATGCCCTACAACAACCAAAGGTGGTCAACGAAGAGAGTAAGGCAGAGGCAGAACTAAAGAAACAATATGGAGCACCAGTAGCGGTTAGTGGGCAAGAACAATTGTTTCGGGTGGATGAAACTCACTTTGTGACGCATATTGGAAGTGATATTAAAACCTATATTGATCAAGAAGGGGTGGAAGTTCCTGTTGATTTATCTCTCTATTCTTATCATGCCAATGGAAAACACTATTATCTACCTAAAGAATCTCCAGTAGGAGTAGTTCTTCCGAGTGAAGTCAAAGAAGAGACTCCCATTGATATTACACATAAGGATGACAAAATTTCCCTGTATCCGCTTGATAAAACGTATGATCAGGCAACTGTCGAAAAGAATGCCATCTTATACAATAACGTTGATGGCAAAACAGATGTGCAATATACGGTACAATCTAATGGGGTCAAAGAAGAGATTATCTTAGCAGAGTGGGGTGGGAAGAACTCTTTTACTTATGGTTTAGATGCATCTAAGTATGATGTTTCTTTGAAAGACAATCAAATCCTTGTTCGTGAAAAGGGGAAAACAAAAATTCTCTTTGTAATAACCGCCCCAATGATGGTGGATAGTGCCGGTGCTACTAATAATGCTTTAACTCTTGGACTCAAAAAAGGGGACGGACGACATGAAGTTACTGTAACAGCTAGTAAAGAGTGGTTGTCTGCTCCAGACCGTAAGTATCCTGTTCGGATTGACCCGACTGTAACGGTTCCAAGAGAAAAAATCCTTGATGTTGTGACTTCATCTGTACATGGTCAGTACCAAGGTTATGCCTATGGATATGTTGGGTATATGACAGCTGAGATGATGGGGATGGCTGGTATTCCAGGTGTTCGTGATATCGGTCGCGCAAGGATGTACTTTAAGATTAACTACGATTTTCAAAAGAGTATTCCTAAGGAAGCACGTATCGATAGTGCAAGTCTAAATATTTATGAATACACTGCTCCAGATTCTCAATCAACCCAGTTTGCGGCTTATCGCTTGAAACAAGATTTTGATATCAATACCCTCACGTGGGATACTTCTGTGGGTCTTGATATGGAAATCGCAGGAAAGAATGCGACCAGTGGTAAGAAGATTGGGATGCATAACTTTGATATCCGAGAGACTGTAAATGCATGGGTTCAAGGTTTGGAACCAAACTATGGTTTAGTTGTAGCTGCAACCGACGAAGGTTCAGATGGTGGTGCCTTCTATACAACTGAAGCTACTGCAGATAATGCAGGACAGATTGGGTTTACCCCAGACAAGGCTCCGAGTTTGACGATTAATTGGTCTGTTCCAGATCCGGTTGATGTCAATTATCCAATTGGGAACACTACCATCAATCTTCGGACCATGGTGAAGACAGATAAGAAAGGGAAACTGCAATTTCAGGGAGTCTTTGCGGACGGTCTGACAACACCAGGTGCTCAGGTTGATTATAACCTTAGTGACACTGCTAAAGACTACAAGGGGCAAAGTTCTGCAAGTTTTTCTTACAAATACCCTGATAGTAGTTCCTTTGATGCAACCTTTGAAAAAGGAACAACTAAATATAAAGACAAGCTCTCAAACTGGCAGACTCAGGTGCCTTTCACAGAACCTGAACTAAACAAGGTTTATACGATTGATGCAGAGAGTAAAAAAGATGGTCAGACCAGTGGTAAAAAATCAAGTGATACTTTCTTGATTTATAAAGTTACCCAGTTTGATACCCTTCCAAAGATTGCGGCTTACTATGGAGTACCATTGAATCAACTTGCTTACGATAACCGTATCCAAGATATGATGCTTGTACAAAATAATACCCTTTTTATTCGCAATCCAAGAAAGAATGTTGATAAACCTTATAATCCACCAGTCTTGACATCTAATACCAAGGCAGAAATAGACAGACTTTTAATGGGACGCGGTCTTCACTGTGAGTTTGGATTTGAACCTATCAATCTGAACACGGGGAATTTCTACCTAGATCGAACAGATGTTTCTATCACTGATGTTGACGGGAAGTTTGAAATTACTCGTGCCTATAACTCTAAAGCAGCAGGCATCAATAGTCTCTTTGGTCGTGGTTGGTCATTTGCCTTTAATGAACAGTTATCGAGCGATGAAGACCAAAATCTTTACTATACTCGTACAGATGGTTCGATTCTTAAGTTTACGAAGGATGGTGATAACTATCGTGCTCCAAGTGGCTATGACCTCACTCTCGAAGTAAAAACAGTTGAAACGAAGAAAGGTGACTTTGGCGGAGACGAAAAAGAAGACTATGATGTTAAGGAATACCGAATTGTTGATCACAATCATCAAGAGAAAACCTTTAACTATCACGGCCTCTTAACGAGTCAGACGGATGAAAAAGGTAACAAAACAAGCTTTGATTATAATGAAAATTACCAGCTAACCAAGATTACATCTCCTACAGGCTTGATTTATAGTATCACCTATAACTCAGAGGGCTATATAGGTGCGATTCAAATCCCTAATGGATCAACTTTGACCTATGAATATGACACGAATGGTCATTTGATTACCTATACGGATGCGACGGGAGTTCCTACTCGTTATGAATATGACGATAAGGGACGTATGACAGCCTGGTACGATGGAAATGGCACCAAGGTTATCCAAAACGAGTACGATGAGGAAAATCGTGTTACCAAGCAAACAGATGGTGCAGGTGCTGTTTCAACTCTCTCTTATAGTGAAGGTCAGACAATCACTACCGATGGAAATGGCAATCAAACCGTATATACTTACGATGAGCAATATCGTACAACGGGCATTCGCTATGCTGATGGAACTAGTGTCTCAAAAACGTATGATGACAACAACCGTCTGTCAAGTGTGACGAATGAAGCAGGTCAAACGACTCGCTATACTTATGACAGCAATGGCAATATCTTGACAGAAACGCGTTTTGACGGTGCAGTAAAAACTTCTAGCTATGATGAGAAGAACCATCTTTTATCTCTCACTGACTTTAGTGGTGCATCAACAGCTCATAGCTATGATGCCAATGGCAATCTAATTCAGACGACATTGCCAGATGGGTCTAAGATTGGCTATACTGTAGATCAGCAAGGGCGTATCTTATCTACGACAGATGCGGCTGGTCATACAACCTCCTTTGCCTATCAAGGTGCGAATCTGGTAAGCATTACCAATCCTTTAGGAGGCATATCAACCTTTACCTACAATGCACACAATCAAGTCACCAGCATTACGAATCCTCTCGGTGGGGCAAAGACCTTTACCTATGATGCAGAAGGTCGCAAGCTGAGCGAAAAAGATGCTGATGGTATTGGGACGAGTCATACTTTTGACAAGGCAGGTCAAGTGACAGCTGTGACAGAAGGTAATGGTAACACGACTACCTTCACCTATGATGGTTTCGGTCGTAAAATCGGTGCTTCGAATGGAGAAGGAGGGAACTATAGCTACACTTATGATGGTGTTGGGAATCAGCTTTCCGTTACCGATGCAGAAGGTCGCACCACAAGCTATACCTATGATAGCAAAGGTCGTTTCCTAACAGAAACCAATGCTTCAGGTCAAACGACTACTGTTACTCGTGATACACTGGGTCGAATTGTCACTCGAAACAATGAAGCAGGCAATAGCAGTAGCTTGACTTATGATGATAGAAACAATGCCGTTAAAACTATCACAGATGCTCTGGGGCAAGTTACTCAAAACAATTATGACGTAGCAGGCAAGTTAACGTCAGTATCTTACCCAATCGGTACAAAGGCAGAGACTACTTATGATATCATGGGTCGTGTGCTATCCTACACTGATGAAGCAGGTCAAACAGTATCCTACACCTATGACAGTGTTGGTAATAAACTCAGTGAAACCAAAGGGAAAAAGACTACTAGCTATAGCTATGATGCGGCAGGAAATGTGACAGGTGTGACCTACCCAGATGGTAGCAGTGTTTCCTATGTGTTGGATGCGATGGGGAATATCCTGTCCATGACAGATGCCCTTGGAAAAGAAACAACTTATGAATACAGTAAGGCAGGGCGCCTGATCGCAACGACCAATGCCTTGGGGCACCGTACTAGCATGACCTATGATGCCAATGGCAATCAAAATAGCCTAACAGATGCGGCAGGCTATACTGCTAGCACGACTTATACAGGTCAAAATCAAGTTTCCAGTATTACAGATGGTCTAGGCAATAAAACCACGATGGCCTACAACCAGATGGAACAGTTGACAGAGTTGACAGATGCCTTGGGTGGCAAGACTCAGTACACCTATAATGAACTGGGCTATCCGACCCAAGTCACTGATGCCAATGGTCATGTCACGAAGATGACCTATACCTCAACCGCTCAACTGGAGGAAGTGACTCTTCCAGACGGAACCACTGTAAAGCAAGAATACGATGCCCTTGATCGTCTCATCAAGCAGACGCATTCTAGCGGTTTGGTAACAGAGTACAGCTACGATGCTGCCAACCGTGTAGTGAACAAAAAAGATAATCAGGATCTCAACGAGACCTACACCTACGATAAGGCAGGAAATCGTCTCACTTTAACCAACAGCTTGGGTGAGGTCACCCAATACAGCTATAATAGTGATAACCAACTGACTAAGGTGGTTTACGCAGATAAGACCAGTGAAACCTTCATCTATGATGTCATGGGCAATGTCGCAAGTTCAACTGACCAAGAAGGAAAGACCAAGACCTATCACTATGATCAAAATGGCAATCTGCTCAAGACTGTCGATCATCTGAAACGTGAAACCAAATATAGCTACGATGCCCTCAACAGAGTGGTGACAGAGTCGGATGCTGATGGCAATACCTCTACTTACGAATATGATGTCCTTGGCAACCTATCTAAAATGACCGATGCCAATGGCCATTCAAGTAGCTATGGGTATGATGCCAATAAGAAATTGGTACTCTATACAGATCCAAATGGTCAAGCGACAGCCTTTAAGTATGACCCATTAGGACGAATCATCGAAACAGTAGCTCCGACAGGAAGCAAGCAAAGTTTCAGCTATGATGCTTTGGGCAATCGCTTGAGCGAAACAAGTGGCGAAGGACATACAACGACCTACAGCTATGACAGTATGAACCGTGTCAGCAGTAAGAAACGTCCAACAGGTGGAGAGACGCAGTATGCCTATGACGCTACAGGTAGCTTGGCAAAAGAAACAGATGCCAACGGTCATAGTACCAACTATGTCAATGACCTTT